>JBGPUU010000021.1:0-33109 GCA_041491305.1 Candidatus Methanoperedens sp. | reverse complement strand
TTTGAACGCAAAACGATGGAACTGCTGCTGGTTTCTCCTGCGTCGTTCGGAGAGATAGTGGATGGAAAGATGCTTACAGCCGTGCTTATTGTTCCGCTTCAGGCCTTTTTATGGCTGGCGCTTGTGAGTTTTAACGGCGTTTCTGTAAATAATATTGCGATTATCCTGTTATTGGCAAGCATAATAGCGGTCATTGTCGTTGTTTTAGGAGCGATTATTGCAGTCAAATACAAGAAAAGATTGATTGCGCAGTACCTGTATTCCCTTATCCTCATTCTCATGTTTCTCGCAGGATACCTCTTTCCCAACTCACCTTTTAATCTGGTCACAAGATTATCAGCCGGGGCAGTCGGCACGGAAGCGCTTGCTTTCTGTGCGGGTTATGCAGCTTTCTCACTTCCTTTGTATGTTTATTTGAAGAGAATGAAAATAGCATGAAACGCACAACACATAAATAATTAAAGAGAGCAATAACCTTAAAATGAAACTGCCACAGGATGGGAAAACCGGTATAAAGTCTTCGGGAGTGCACCTTTTAGACAGTGCACTTGGGGGCGGAATACCTTCAGGTTCCATGGTCTGCTGTCTTATTAACCCGAAATCCATGGCTGAAGTTTTGATTTACCAGCTTTCATCGGTCGGGAAAGTGCTTTACTTTACTACGGAGCGCAAGCCTGAAAATATAGTATCCAATGCAAAAGAATTCGGATTTGAAACCGGCAATATCTCTTTTGTAGATATTTACGGAAAATTCAATTATGAAGAAAAAGAGAAGCAGCCCATCACATTCAAAAAGAACCTGTATGAACTATCCTATACAAATGCGAAAAACGACGCAAAATTGTTTGTGGACAGCATAAAACTCCCGAAAGATACACTCTGGAAATTCGAATTCTGGACAAAAGAAAAAGCGGTTGAAGTCCTTGGAGATCTTTGCAGTAAAATATTCACTAAACTCCTGAAAACAAAAGAACATTCAAGCATCCAGTTTCCCGAAATCAATCCGAAGAACAAGAGGTTTACAATAGAACTTAATAATTGCCCTGAATGCAATGAGCTTTCGGGATTTAAAGACGGGATTTGTTATTATCATGCAGGTCTTTTTGCAGGGCTTCTTTCATCGCTTCTTGACACAGAGATGAGCGCATATGAAACGCAGTGTCATGCAGTGGGGACTTCAAATTGCAGGTTCGTCATCGGGCCTAATACCGATACTGAGATACAGGATAATGTGAACAGGTATTTTAACCCGGGATCAATTCGAAAGGATGATGAACTATCATTGTTCACAGCACACTCATTACAACTGGTGAAAGCCGATGAAGATACCAGGATAATGATCGATAATTTTTCATTTTACATAGACATCATTGAAAACAAGGATAAAATCAGGCGTCTTTTGAGCCAGATATATGATTTGACTTCAATGTCCCGCAGCATCTGTTATCTTTATGTTTTCAAGGACACGCATAAAAAAGATATCGAGAATATGATAGTTAATAAAAGCGATGTGGTTTTTGACCTTGATGTCGGTATCAACGGTGACAATATTACCAATCACCTTATCGTATCAAAAATCAGGGGGAAAATCGCTCCCTCAAAAAGGATGAAGGTTCATATAAAAGACCGGATTACCCTCGACACTTCGCAGGAAGTAGTATGAGACCTTTAATAAACAGCCTCGTGCTGTATCTATTAATGGTGGGACTGCTTTCCGTGAATCTGACTCTTGTTAAGGTCTTTCCTGCCTCTGCTTACATCGTCTATATCATTGTCATTTTTGCGGTGATTTTTTATTTCAGCAAAAACCTTTTCTGGGGAAAGAAACCGGTGCCGGGCCTGTTATATGGAATTGCCTTGATAGGGATTGTTTTTCTTATTGAAATCATTGCAGGCCTGGTCAGGATAGAAAGCATTGATTTTAATCCCGTGCTCATTTTTTCATTTTTTATTCTCCAGGTTCTTGTCGCCGTTGGCGAAGAGGTATCTTTCAGGGGCAATATACTTCAAAATCTTGCTGATAAGACCGGAAACAAGACTGGCATTATACTTTCATCATTTATGTTCTCGGCTATCCATGTTCCGTCTTTCATTTATTCCGGGCTTGATATCCAGAGACTAACGATTGCATTCATGGTAATCGGGCTTCTTGGCGCTATAGCTTCGATAATTTATCTCAACTACGGACTTTTATCGGCCATAACTTTCCATTTTGCATGGAACTTTTTGCAATATAATATATTCAATTTAAACCGTGGGCAGGGTATAATGAAAACCAGTTACACAGGCATGAATATGCTTACCGGCGGCAGTTTTGGGCCCGAAGCGGGACTGCTCGGGTTAATCATAGTAATGCTTGCATTAATTGTACTTATCAAAAAATATCCACAAAGCTTAAATTAAATCAACATCATCAATTCTTTATGAATCCCCGGTTATTTTTGAAGATGGCATTTCCTGCAATCCTCATTCTGTCATTTGTCACTTTGGTTTTGCCGCGTAACGTCGCCGGGATTTACACCGTAGATATGATGCTTGTGTCGCTTTTTATCGCATTTTTGCTCTCCCTTAAGGTTGCTTTCAGTTATGAAAGGGAATTAAGGATGGTTTTTTTGTATATCGCCCCTTTCATATTGCTCTTATTTCTGGTCAATGTAGGGCAATTCTGGACAATGGTTTATGATTTATTCGGCCAATATCCATTTATCTCTTTAATAATTGCAGGCATTGCATACGTTTTTTTGATTATGTCCTGTATAAATGTTTTAAAGATAACAGATTTTGCAGAGTTTCATAAAAAAGAGTGGGCTGCGATATTTTTAATGTGTATTCTCAGCAATTATATAATCATCATATACCTTTTAAATTACCATCTTGAATTCAATGCAGAAGGCCTGACAAAGATTCTCTTTCGTATTATAGATAATGCAATAGTTCTTATGCTTCTGCCGATACTATTTATTTACAGGAAACATTCCTTGAGGGAAAAAAGGGAGAGCATCACGTTTACAATCGTAATAATCGGGATAATTATCAGTACTATCGGCGATTATGTTTACGAGATACTTGCCCGGATTTCACATCAGGAATTGAGCGCAGGATTCCACACCGGAACCCTGCTTGATTCAATTTATATATTCAGTTACCTGTTGATAGCTATTGGTTTATTCGTCCATCTTAATTATTACAAATGGACAGTAGGAAGAATAGACCTGAGTAAACTTGATTTTAAATTCAACTAGCTTCTTAGATATTCCAAATCATAAAGAAAGTCCAACAGATGCGGCAATTCTTAGCGCCTTTGCGTTCTTTGCGCACTCTGCGGTGAAAAACCTGCACCGCAAAGACGCCAAGGGCGCAAAGTTACTTTAAGCTGAATATAACACAAAGATTTTTGCGCACACCAATTACGATAATTATTTATGAACTGCAAACATCATAAATCATCCAACATGTTCATTTGAAAAAATTTTATATTAGAAGGTGACTTGATGAAAATAAAACCATTGGGTAAAAGAGTTTTAATCAAACCCGTAAAAGAAGAAGAAAAGACAAAAGGCGGGATATTCATTCCCGAGACTGCAAAGGAAAAGAAAAAACAGGGGATTGTGGTGGAAACAGGTACAGTTGAAGACAAGGAATTCCCTGTAAAGAAAGGCGATGTGATTTTATACACAGGGTACAGTTCGGAAGAACTTGAAGTGGACGGGGAAAAATACCTCATCCTTGAATCAAAGGATGTAATCGCAAAGATAGAGGGATAATATGGCGAAACAAATAATATTCAGTGATGAAGCCAGGCATGCGCTAATGAGAGGAGTTGACCAGCTGGCAGATACCGTGAAGATAACGCTTGGACCGAAAGGCAAGAACGTGGTGCTTTCAAAAAGTTATGGAAGCCCGGTAATTACGAATGACGGGGTAACTATCGCCAAGGAAATCGACCTTAAAGACCCTTACGAGGATATGGGAGCAAAGCTTGTAAAGGAAGTGGCGACAAAGACCCAGGATGTGGCAGGCGACGGGACAACAACGGCGACGCTACTTGCGCAGGCAATTCTCCACAAAGGAATGAAGAACATAACTGTAGGAGCCAATCCTATTGAAATCAAGCGCGGTATTGAAAAAGCAACAGATACGATAGTAAAATCCATCAAGGGCATGAGCGAAGAGGTCAAGACAAAAGAGAAAATAACGCAGGTAGCAACCATTTCTGCAAATAACGATGAAATAATTGGGAACCTTATATCGGATGCCATGGAAAAGGTGGGTGCGTCGGGCGTCATTACGGTAGAAGAAGCAAAATCCATGGAAACCTCGCTTGAAGTCGTGGAGGGAATGCAGCTTGATAAAGGCTACATTTCGCCGTACATGGTCACGGATAAAGAAGGAATGGAAATCTTATTTGAAAACCCGTTGATTCTCCTGTATGACAAGAAGATAAGCGCCATGAAGGAATTCATACCTGTACTTGAATCCGTGGTTAAGGAAAACAAGCCGCTTCTGATTATTGCAGAAGATGTGGACGGCGAGGCGCTTGCGACCATTGTGCTGAACATCCTGCGCGGAACGCTCAGGGTATGCGCGATAAAAGCGCCGGGGTTTGGCGATGAGCGAAAAGAAATCTTAGAAGATATTGCTGCGCTCACAGGCGGGAAGGTCATCAGTGAAGATACCGGAATGAAGCTTGAGAATACGCAACTCTCTGACCTTGGAAGCGCCAAGAAGATAAGGGTGAATAAGGATAAAACCATCATCATCGAAGGGCAGGGCAAGAAGGATGACCTGAAGAGGAGAATAGCCATTATCGAAGGGCGCATCAAGCTTGAGGAATCGGAGTATAAGATAACCGACCTCAAGAAGCGCCTCGGCAAGCTGTCAGGCGGCGTTGCCGTAATAAACGTGGGTGCGGCTACTGAGACCGAACTTAAGGAAAAGAAAATGCGGATAGACGATGCCCTGAACGCGACCAAAGCAGCCATTGAAGAAGGCGTGGTGGCTGGCGGAGGGATAGCTCTTTTGAGGGCTGCAAAGGAACTTGATAACCTCTCACTTGAAGGCGACCAGATGATCGGCGTGGATATCATAAGGAGAGCAATTGAGGAGCCGGTGAAACAGATAGCAGAGAATGCGGGAAAGGAAGGCTCCGTGGTTGTGGAGAAGCTCAAGAGTGAGACCAATCCCAACATGGGCTACGACGCAAAGACCGACGCCTATGTGGATATGATAGAGGCGGGCATTATCGACCCTGTGAAAGTGGTGCGCACGGCGCTCCAGAATGCAGCGAGCATAGCTGCATTGATGCTGACCACGGAGGCTCTTGTGGCTGATATCCCTGAGAAGAAGTCCGAGATGCCGATGCCGGGACCTGAAAGCTATATGATGTAAACTTTTGTGGATATTCCAAAAGGTTTGAAACCTTTAGCAAAGTCGAGGGGTATGGTGCGCCATACCCCAACACCGCATAAAGCGAGGTGTCGCTTTTGGAGTATCCAATTTTTACTTTTTTTGACCTGATTCATTTCATACATTTGTAATGGTTGGATTGCCAATTGTAATCTTGAAATAATATTATATAGGTTGAAGAGTATAATTTAATCAACGGGATTAGAAATTGGGGAAAATCTATGGCAGCGACTTTAACACAGACCATTAACCTGGGAATCCATATTGGAATTCTACTATTCGTGATTGTCGGATACCTTTACGTCAGGAAGCAGAAAATCATCTGGCACGCGCAGATAATTACCATATCGTTCGCTATGATTCTCATCTCTTTCCTTCTTGTTATGATACCAAGTCTCGTAATGAATTACAATACTTTTCTTGACCCGGCTACCGTTATGTTCGACATTGCATCTATCGTGCATATACCCCTCGGAATCGCGGTGACGGTCTTGGGCGCAATCCTCGTAATAAGATGGGCTCGCAATGATTATAGAGTAGAGAATATGAAAGCTACACTGCTGATGCGCGTTACATTAATCAACTGGGCAGCCAGCGTTCTCACTGGTGCAGTTATCTACTTTACTATGCCTTCATAAAGAACGTCTCTTATTCGATGGATGTAATTTTCAAACATCTGCGCCGATGTTAGCCATACAGAAATGTGTTATTCTGCCGAAGTGCGGTCAGGCATACTTGCAAACCTTCAAATTATTAATTAAACGAAAAAACAATTTATATCTACTTAAATCTTGTATAGTACGTTTATATGGGTTTATATTTTAAAAAAGAACTAAGTAAAGAATTAAAAACCAAAAAAATTATTGTAATACTTTAAAAACCTTAAAAACTGATTAAACTGTCAATATGCTTATCGTGATAGATATATGATTTATGATTTGATGGTGGCTTACTTTCCATTTTGGAAGTAATACCTGAACATTACTGAGGAGGAATGAAATTGAAAATAAAGTATAAATTTACGATGGCTATATTAGTATTCTTAATTATTATTACAGGGATATCAGCGGCAACAGATTCTATTTTAACTGTAGATAGTCCAAATAAAACAACCAATGTCAATCTCAACGCGACTTACGTCCTTACTGTGAATAACACAGGAACCAATGCGGATACATTTAATCTCACAATCGAGAACCCGCAGAATGCTACGGCGGAACTGAGCACCGCAAGCATCAGTCTTGATATAGGGATGAATGATACGGTCCTGCTCAACGTCACGAATTCAACATCAGGTGTATATGTGGTCAATGTAACAGCAACGTCACAGACCAATCCTGATGTTAACCAAACCGTAACCACAACCACAACAGTGAACCCGATTCCGGGCGTTACCCTGGCAGTAGATAATCCTACAAAGTCAACGGTTGTCAATCTCAACGCGACCTACCTCCTTACAGTGAATAACACAGGAACCAATACGGATACATTCAATTTCACCATCGTGAACCCGCAGAATGCAAAAGCAGGACTCAGCACCGCAAGCATCAGTCTTGGTGCAGGGATGAATGGTACAGTCCTGCTCAATGTAACTAATGCAACTTCAGGCACCTTTGTCGTCAAAGTGACAGCCACGTCACAGATAAATCCCAATGTTAACCAAACCGTGACCACAACAACCACGGTGAACCCAATTCCGGGAGTCACCCTGGCAGTAGATAACTCTGCAAAGCCAACCGTTGTCAATCTCAACGCGACCTACGTCCTGACTGTGAATAACACAGGAACCAATGCTGATACCTTCAATCTCACCATCGGGAACCTGCAGAATGCCGAAGCAGGACTCAGCACATCAAGTATCAGTCTTGGTGCAGGAATGAATGGTACAGTCCTGCTCAACGTCACGAATGCAACCTCTGGCGTTTTCGTCGTGAAAGTAACAGCCACGTCGCAGATAAATCCCAATGTGAACCAAATCGTGACAACAACGACGACGGTGAACCCGATTCCTGGCGTTACCCTGGCCGTAGATAACTCTGCAAAGCCAACGGTTGTAAATCTCAACGCGACATACATCCTTACAGTGAATAATACAGGAACCAATGCTGATACCTTCAATCTCACCATCGTGAACCTGCAGAATGCAGAAGTGGGACTCAGCACATCGAGCATCATTCTTGGTGCAGGCATAAGCGGTACAGTACTGCTCAACGTTACGAATGCAACCTCTGGCGTTTTCGTCGTCAAGGTAACAGCCTCATCACAATTTAATCCCAATGCGAATGCGACCGTAACCACAACGACAACAGTAAACCCATTACAAACAACAGTCAATGCTGTAGTAAGGATCGAACCGCAAACCCTTAATCTCAAGAGCAAAGGTAAATTCACAGCTTTCATCTCTTTGCCAGGTGGTTTTAATGTAAGGGACATAATCCCCGGCAGTGTTATGCTGGAGGGAGCTGCAGCTATCAGCTCGGAAATCTCAGGGACCACCTTGATCGTGAAATTTAACAGGCAGGATCTTGTGAATGTACCCACAGGAAGTGCTGTGGTTCTAACCGTAACAGGGAATGTCTCATCCGGCGGTACCACGCTTGATTTCCAGGGCAGTGATACGATAAGGGTCATAAATAATGGCCAGGGAAATACCAACAGTGTAGGAAATGTCAATCAGGGAAATAGCAATAGTGTAGGAAATGTCAATCAGGGAAATAGCAACAGCGCAGGAAATGCCAATCAGGGAAATAGCAACAGTGTAGGAAATGCCAATCAGGGAAATGGCAATAGCGTAGGAAATGCCAATCAGGGAAATGGCAATAGCGTAGGAAAAGGCAATCAGGGAAATGGCAAAGGTAAGAAGTAACCTTTGTTCATTCCTCCTTTTAAAAGTTATTTATCCTTCCACTGGAGACGGTATAACAGACGAAAAATTGTCACGGCGAAGGGGTGCTCCCCGGGACTGGGAATATTTCCATTGATAGGGAACATCCGCGCCGATGTCTTTCAGATTTTATTTTCAAGTTTTTCACTTTTATTTTGAAACATTCTTATTCGCGTTTATCTAAAGGCATGTACCTGCATCCTTCAAGCCCGCAGTATCTTCCGACATACTCGGCTTCTGGCCTGTAGATAACAGCCTTTGGCTGCGCCTCTGCAAATTTTTCCTCGATAATATGAGCGCACCATCCTGCGATTCTTGAGACAGCAAAAACCGGCGTAAAGAGGTCAGGGTCTATTCCCATAACGCAGTAAATAGAAGGACTGTAAAAATCCACATTAGGATAGATTTCTTTTCCTTTGCGTTTTTTAAACTCTTCCCGGACTACATTTTCAATTCTCCGGGATAACTCGTACCATTTAGTATTTCCTGTCCTTTTTGCCAGTTTTTCTGAAATACCGTAAAGTATCTTTGCGCGGGGGTCCCAGGTCTTATAAACCGCATGCCCTATACCCATTATCTTTTCTCCCGCATCCAATTTTGAATTTATCCATTTCCCGACCCTTTCAGGTTTATCAATATCAAAAAGCATTTTCATGACCGCGGTATTTGCGCCGCCATGGAGTTCGCCCGAAAGCGCAGCCAGCGCCGCACCAGTACATGCGTACATATGGGCGCGTGTCGAGGCCACAACCCTTGCTGCGAAAGTTGAGGCATTAAATGAGTGTTCGGCGTGAAGTACAAGACACGTATCAAAATCTTTTGCAGTCTCTGCGTCAGGTTTTTCCCCATTCAGCATATACAGGAAGTTTGCTGCCGTTCCAAGTGTTTCATCAGGCTTTCTTATTTCAAGGTTCTTCCTTATCCTGTCCCAGTATGCAACAACAGTTGGCATTTTGGCGATGAGCTTGATTGATGTTTTTATCTGCGCTCCTTTTGTAGTTACACTTAGTGTATCATCAAAATCTGCAAGCATTGGTATCACGGACTGGAGAACATCCATGGGATGGGCTGTCTTTTTCCTCTTTTTAAGATGCCGGATAATACCCACAGGAAGATGCCTTTCGGAAGCAAGCGTTTCCTTGAATATTTCTAATTCTTTCCTTGTGGGAAGGGTCTCATATAACATCAGATAGACTGTTTCTTCGTAGGTTGAATTTTCGGCAAGTGTCTCGATTTCGTATCCACGATAAATTAATCTGCCCTTTTCCCCGTCCACCGCGCTTATTTTTGTATCAGCGACCGGGACGCCTCTTAGTCCGATATCCTTGGTTTCAGGCATTAAATAACCCCACTTTTAAGTAGGGTTCGGCGGTTAATAAGTTTTTTGGAGAGAAGGGAAAGATAGGCAGAAGGGTGAGATGCATGAGTTGGGCATAAAGCCCGACTTCTGAACCCAACAGCAAATCGTTAATCTGCGGTAATACACTCATCAGAAGACGATTTTTGCGACCTTAAAACCGAAAAATTATTTCTAGTGAGGGGTTTTAATAATAACTCTAACTCAGGAAAAGATTTTGCAATTCGTCCTTTAAGTGCGCCTACGATTAAAGGATTATCCATATCATCCATAAGAGAGCGAGAATCGGTTTTGAGGCCGAAACACTCCTTGTCGTACGCAAATGCAAGACCAATCTCAACGCATGCCCCCTCGTCAGGTACTCTTCCGTCCATAACAAAAACAACGAGGTCACAATTTTTGATGGTTTCACTATCTTTCTGAAATATCTTTTGTATTGCCTCGTCTTTTGCAGACCCATTCCCCACCAATTCAGACAATAAATGACCATCCCGCTGAGGCAAGAATGTATTAAAACCAAGATTTTCTAAAAATTTATTCAATATAAGGTTAAAATCCCGCTCTGATTTTGAAAAGAGTGGTGCTGCTATGTAAATTGTTCTTTTCATGTACTTTATCCCTCCACACAAAAACCTTCGACTCTTTCAGGAATAAGATTAGTTATCTGTTTGAAAACATGCTCAAAATATCTATCTGTCATTCCCGCTATGTAGTCTCTCACTATTTCGGCTGGTTTAGCATTTTCTTTATATTTAGATGAAATCCATTTTAAATTTATCATATCTGAATATATCAAAGAGTTCTTATATTCCTCTTCATAATCTGTCAAATATGTATTGAAGAGCGTGATATACATATTATCTATTTTCTTTTCTTCTTTCAATAAACGAGAATCTTTGTAAATATATTTATAATTGAAACCTTTGCATTCTTGAATACAATTAGAGACATCAGCTGAAAAGGATAATTTGCCTTCATCGAAACTGTTGTTTATAACATCTCTAATTAATGTATCTAATATTTTCCAATTTATATCTTCCCCTGATTTGTATTTAAATTCTTCTCTGCATTTTTCTGGAAAATGAGGCAACTCTTCGGAAATGAGACCTACTTCTATTGCATCATTCAAATCTCTTCCCAAGTATGCGATAACGTCAGCAAATCTAACTACACAACCTTCCATAGTCATAGGGAAAATATCTTTGCCGTGTCCTGCTTTTATACCCTCTATTTTCGAGTCAAAAATTTCCCAATCTGTAACTCCAGTTGGTTTTAAAATTTCATTATGTTCCTCTCCATTGTGGCAAAGAATTCCGTCCAATACTTGAAGAGTGAGGTCATGGTCTTCAATAGTGTCAAGAAATTGTACGCTCTGAACATTGTGCTTAAAAAGACCTATGCCATGACTTTCACATAATTTGTTTAACTTTCCCTCTCCTAAATGCCCATAAGGCACATGTCCTATGTCATGCCCGAGAGAAATAGCCTCAATTAAATCTTCATTAAGCCTGAGGGCTCTACCGATTGCTCTTGCTATTTTTGAAACGAGTTGTACATGAAGAACACGATGCGTTATATGGTCATTATCTACCAAAAAGAAAACTTGAGTCTTGTCAATATACCTTGCGTATGCCTTTGAATGGAGTATTCTATCAGCATCCCTAAAAAAAGGTGGGCGGATAACAGGCTCTTCTATCTTTTTTTGCCATCTTCTTTTAAAATCTAAATTTTTCGTAGCATAGGGCGAATAAAGCGATTCCTTAGCGTTTATGTTGTTCTCAATTTTACTAAGTATGTCTCCTTCTATCTTCATAATCCCCTCTTTAAGTATTGCATATCACAGTACCTCATACTCCGATAAGGTCTTTTCGCCTTTAAATTGTTTGGTAAGCGTGATGAAAGTAATCTTGCACCTAAAGTCCCTCAAAAACGGTACTTTAGGTGCAATCCACAGAAAGGAAAAGCTATTTAATCATTGATGAATGCATATTAACTGGAGGTTAGAATTCATGGCAGGAAAAACACTTTCTGAAAAGATTATCGGGGAGCATTGCGGCAGGGAAGTAAAAGCAGGGGAAGTTGTTATCGTTAATGTTGATTTGAGTTATGTTCAGGATGGCACAGGACCTCTTACTGTGCGAAGGATGAAAGAAATGGGGTTGGAAAAAGCATACAACCCAAAGAAAACCATATTTTTCCTTGACCATGCCTCTCCAAGCCCAAGAATGGAACTGAGCAACGACCATGAACTCTTAAGGGAATTTGCAAGGAAAGCCGGTATAACATTATCAGATGTGGGAAACGGCATATCCCACCACAATTCACTTGAAAAATATGCTTGCCCCGGCGATATAATAGTCGGAGCCGACTCACATACATGCACAAACGGCGCCCTCGGCGCATTCGGGACAGGAATGGGAAGTACTGATGTGGCGGCAGCAATAGCACTTGGGAAGACGTGGATGAAGGTTCCTGAAACGTATCTCGTTGAAGTAAACGGAAGGCTGCCAAAAGGAGTATATTCCAAAGATATAATTCTCCATCTGATCGGATCAATCAGCGCCAACGGTGCTACTTATAAGGCGCTGGAATTTACCGGCGATACTATCGCGGCTATGAGTACGGCGGGGCGGAGCACAATAGCCAATATGTCAGTCGAAGCCGGAGCCAAAGCAGGTTTGTTTACACCTGATGATGAAACCAGGAATTTCCTGAAAACGATGGGCAGGGAGGAAGCATTCAGGGAATTGATGTCGGATGAGGATGCTGAATTCGAAAAGCGGATTGAGATCAATGCAGGTGAGCTTGAGCCTTTAATCGCCTGCCCGCATCTCGTTGATAATGTCAAAAAAATAAGCGATATCGGTAAGGTCAAAGTTGATGAGGTTTTCATAGGCACTTCATGCAACGGGCGGCTTGAAGACCTCCATATTGCGGCATCGATACTGAAAGGACATACTATTAACCCGAATCTCAGGGTCATTGTGACCCCGGCTTCCCGCCGCGTTTATATGGAAGCTTTGAGAGATGGCACCATAGAAACATTCATGGACGCAGGGGCGCTCGTTACCGCATCAGGATGCGGGGCATGCGACGGCGTGCATCTTGGCATCCTTGGTGATGGCGAGGTCTGCCTCGCAACGCAGCCCCGGAATTTCAAAGGGAGGATGGGCGATGCAGACTCTTTCATCTATCTTGGTAATCCTGCTGTTGCCGCTGCCACTGCTTTAACCGGTGAGATATCTGACCCGAGAGAGGTGATGTAATATGGGAAAAGCCTGGAAATTCGGGGACAGCATCAGCACAGACCTTATCGCGCCAGGCAGGTATTTCCACCTGCGCTCAAACCTTCCCGAGCTGACAAAGCATGTACTTGAAGGGGCGCGGCCTGAATTCGCCTCTCAGGTTCACAGCGGTGACTTTGTTGTTGCAGGAGAAAATTTCGGTCTTGGCTCAAGCAGGGAACATGCTCCCACGATAATAAAAGTGGCGGGTGTAAAAGCAGTCCTGGCAAAGAGTTTTGCAAGGATATTTTTCAGGAACTGCATAAACATCGGGCTCCCCGCCATAACCTGCAATACGGATGAAATAGATGAGGGAGATGAGCTTGAGCTTGATATGGAAAAAGGCGTGGTGAGGAATATAACAAATGGGAAAGAATTGGATTTCCCGCCTCTTCCTCATGTTATGAACAGGATATTGCAGGAAGGAGGGCTTGTTGCTTTTATAAAAGCGCACAAGAGCCTGGGGATTTGAAGTCACATTCGAATTCCGGGGTCATGAAACTCCCGCTGTAACTTGATTTTTTTGCCATTTTTTCATAAGATAATAATAAACACAGCCTGCTAAAAGTACGATGCAGCCTCTTATCCATGCATCCCACGTAAGGAAAACCAGTAAAACCATACAGGTTATTATTCCAAGGACTGGAATTATGCGCGGATATACGCGTTTTTCCAGTTTCAGCGCCGCATAATTGGCAAGAAGATAATACAAGAATGAACCGAAGTTGGCTAACGCGATAGCCTGTAACAGGTTTGAGAATGTGGCTAAAATTGCCATGGTAAAGCCAAAAACAAGTACGGTATAGTAGGGAGTGGAACGTTCATCCAGTCTGGAAAAGAAGCGCGGAAGGTCACTTTCGCTGGACATTGCAAACGAAATGCGAGATAATCCCAGAAGTGTTGTGAGAAGAACGCTAAAAGTTGCAACGAGGGCGCCTATGGAAACAAAATAAGTAAGATTTGCACTTACCGATTTGGCGGCATCGGCAAGCGGTGAACCTGAGGATGCAAGCTCCTTATACCCGACAAGACCTATTGCTGTGAAACTGACCAGCATGTAAACAATAGTCGATACTACAAGGGCAAGAATGATTGCGCGGGGGATATTCTTTTCTGGTTCCTTCACTTCCTCGCTTATGAGTGTGACCCTCGCAAATCCTGAATATGCGAAGAATATGAGAGTAGCCCCCTGCATTATGCCAATTTCCCCGGTCGGCATGAATGGTGAAAAATTGCCAGCCTTTACAAAACCCAGACCAAGAATGACAAAAAGGGCAAGGATGAGGAGCTTGATAACCACCAGGATATCATTGACGAGACTTGAATCGCGAGCCCCGAGATAATTTATGAAGGTTACAACGAGGCAAGCCAGGGCGGCTATCAGATTGACATTTACGGGAAATGGCAAAAATAATACAAGGTAACTCGCAAACCCGAGAGCAACCACCACGCCGGTCACTACATTGGATAAAATCCAGAGCCACCCTGAAATAAAACCCGCAAAAGGCGATATGAGTTCACGGGCGAATTCATAGCCGCCTCCCTCCTTGGGTATCGCTTCTGCAAGTTCGGCAAAACTCAACGCAGTGAATCCTGAAATTAAGGCGCCGATTATGAGGGATATTAACAATGCAGGGCCTGCAAGACCTGCTGCAATGCCGGTCACCACGAAAATACCTGAGCCGATGATAGCGCCGATCCCGATGGCAAAAGCATCAAATAATCCAAGTGTCCTTTTTAATCGATTAGCCATTTCCCTGCCCGCTTTTAATACTGTGAATCGGTATTTGGCTTTCAAATTAAATATAAGTAACGCAGATGCCATCAGCGATCGCATCCGCCGCATTTGGCAGGCGATTTCTACCTCGATTTATATTTCCTACACTGGCGCAGGAACTCATCAAAGGAATTCGAAGCAGGATGCGTATGCATGTAGCTTGCCATGGTGTTATGCTCCATGAGCCCGTCCTTCCCGTCAACAATCCCTTTACCCCGCCTCAATTTATAAACAAAGGTCGCATCCCTGTCACATTCAGTTATTGAATAATGGAACTCATGTCCCCTTGTAATTTTACCTTTCCTGGCAATGGGTGAGTCTATTGCAGTTTCAGCTTCGGTATAACCGAGCGCCTGGAGTTTGTCTGTCATCCTCGAATTTGCAGGAAGGATGCCTGCCATTTTATAAGTCCTGTCGGTCTTGAGGCTAACATTTAGATACAAAAGCGCGCCGCATTCACCGTATATAGGCATACCGTCTTCTGCTGCTTTTTTTATTTCATCGCGCGTTTTGGAGGTGGAAAGCTCCCTCGCAAATAGTTCTGGGTAGCCTCCTCCGAGATATATCCCATCTACATGCGGCAGCCGGTCGGTCATCGGGCTGAAAAAAATAAGCTCTGCTCCCGACCTCCTGAGTTCCTCAAATGAATCCTCATAATAGAAACAGAATGCGCTGTCATGAGCAATCCCGATTTTGACATCGAATCTTTCCAGCGGTTCGTTTATCTCCACATCAGGCGCGGCAAATTTATTCGATATTGTTTTTACTGATTCGATGTCGATATGTTTTTCAATAAAATCTGAAAGCAGCTCGATATTCAGATTATTCTCACAAGCCATGTGAAGCCCAAGATGGCGGGACGGGATTGATAATTCCGGATTTTTGGGAAGCGCTCCGATTACAGGGATATTGATTCCTGCGCTTTGCAGTGAATCCTTTATGAGCTTGACATGCCTGTCGCTGCCTGCGTTATTGAGGATTATCCCTGCGATATTTACCCTGTCAAATTCACTAAAACCTTTAACGATTGCGGCAATGCTTCGCGATGCGCCGTGTGCGTTGATAACGAGTATCACCGGCACATTGAGAATCTTTGCAACATGCGCGGTGCTTGCTATTTCCGTGTCATCGATGCCGTCAAAAAGACCCATTACCCCTTCTATTATGCAAAAATCAGCGCCCTTCGAAGCGCGCGCGAAGGTTTCAAGCACTCCACGCTCGCCCATGATGAAACTGTCAAGATTCCGTGAGGGGCGCCCGCAGATGCGTGTGTGGTGACCCGTGTCGATGAAGTCAGGTCCGACCTTGAAAGGCTGGACTTTATATTTTTTACCAAGGGCTGCCATCAATCCCATTGCGACTGTGGTTTTTCCCACGCCGCTGCCTGTGCCTGCGATGAGTAGTGCGCTTGTTTTAGGAATGGGAATCACAGCGAGGATAACGGCATTATGGGATATAAGCTTTAATTGAGAAAGAATTCAATTGGCATCGAGATTTTAGCCGATGTTATCTGCTGTTGTTTCCGTATGTAATGCCTGATGTTTTGCGATAAGTTTCCTCACTTCAGGAACTAATTGAACTGGGATATCCATCGCTGTCTGGGTTCTGGTCTCATAAGCCGCCCCGTCTTCTGCTACGGCTTCATCTTCGGTTTGTTTTTCATAATGAGATAGAACCCTCTTTACCCTATCTTCATCCCAGCCTTTTGGATATTTAGTTTTCTTCATTTTTTCTTCTGGCTCCTGCGTTTATAAGCCATTAGTGGTTTGCCATCCAGATTAAAGGCGGTTATGACAAAAATACTTTCTGGTTCCGTGTCAGGAACATATATCACTCTCAAATAGCGCCCTGTGCGGGTTTTACCCATAGCAACCCTTGAACCCTCTCTGCCAGAACGGTCTTCGCCAGGCTTTAATAAAACATCTTCCACTTCATCCTCGGATACATTATGCCTGTATATGTGGGGCAGACCAGTTTCGGGATCGATATAGTAGCGGATGTTCATATTATATCATTTTTTAAAGATGGGCTTGCATGAGGTCATGATTACGGGAAGGCGCCAGCAGATGCGTGTGTGGGGGGTCGATGAAAGCCGGTCCGACCTTGAAAGGCTGGATTTTATAGTTTTTGCGAAGGGCTGCCATCAATCCCATTGCGACTGTGGTTTTCCTACGCCGCTGCCTGTGCCTGCAATGAGGAGGGCTTTTGTTTTAGGAATGGAAATCACAGCGAGGATAACGGCATGAAGGAATATAAACTTTCATCGAGAACGAACTCCGAACTAACAAAAATAAATGGGAAAAATTATACTTTATATACTATGACAAAAATTAATAAGTGTGTAATATGGATGGATCGATAAACCAATTTCCTGAACAGGCGGCAAGAGATAATATTGATAAACAGCTCTATGCCGCCGGATGGGCTACGGTAATTAGTGAAATGAATGAGGCTCTGGCGGTATGATACAGGAAACTAATATGAAGGAGAGGTCGATACCAATTCAATTAGTGAAGTCTCTGCGTTTAAAAATAAAGAAAGAGGTGAATACACTTTACCATGAAGGAAGTTGAAAAGATAATGAAGAAACTCAAGGAGAATAAGCCTATCCTTAGAGAAAAATACAAAGTTAAAACTCTTGGGGTCTTTGGCTCGTACATCAGGGAAGAACAGAAGAAAAAAAGCGACGTGGATATTCTGGTTGAGTTTGAGAAACCATTGGGTCTTCTTGAATTTGTAGGTTTAGAGCTGCAATTAAGCAAACTCCTGGGCAAAAAGGTGGATTTAGTTATGAAGACCGCTCTAAAACCAAAAATCGGGAAGCATATCCTGGAAGAAGTGCAATACGTATGAAAAAAAGAGAGATTGAGGATTTTGTACGGGATATTCTTGAATCTATTAATGCTATTGAAGAATTTGTAAAGGGCTTTACCTTTCCGGATTTTATAAAGGAAAAGAAAACTATATTTGCTGTAATAAGGGCTATTGAAATAATTGGCGAGGCTACAAAAAACATTCCTAAATCGTTTAGAAACAAATATCTGGAAGTTCCATGGGATGAGATGGCAGGTATGCGAGACAAGCTCATACACCATTATTTTGGTGTAGACATGGAAGTCTTATGGTTAACTGCAACTGAAAATGTACCTCGATTGAAAGTTCTTATTTCCAGAGTCATAGAGGATATGGAGAAAGGTGAATAATCTGGCAGTATAAATCAAGAGGGAGAAATGGCTTCATGAGATTTAATCTACAATATGGCTGAAAACAAAATACAAAAGGCAAGATCTATGGCAGATGGACAATCTTATTTCA
The DNA here is from genome assembly GCA_041491305.1 of Candidatus Methanoperedens sp. Taxonomy (GTDB): domain Archaea; phylum Halobacteriota; class Methanosarcinia; order Methanosarcinales; family Methanoperedenaceae; genus Methanoperedens. Next base: position 15,086 of record JBGPUU010000021.1, on the reverse strand, counting down.
TAATCCTTCTAATCCTGTCCATCTGGTTAAATTTCGTATTCCCTATCCAGACGGTCCTTGATGCTCCATTCACGTATTTCGGGATAATAATCATCGGCTTCGGATTAGTCATAGGCCTCTGGAGCCGCTCATTATTTTTAAAGAGTAAAACAACACTATCACCTTATGAATCGCCTACGTCACTCGTGACTTCAGGTCCTTTTCATATAAGCCGAAATCCTATGTATCTTGGAATGGCAGCCATATTATTAGGTATCGCTATATTTCTAGGAACACTGGTTACTTTTACATTCCCGGCCATATTCATAATGATAATTGAAACTTTATTTATTCCAGATGAAGAACGGAAGCTGGAAAAAATATTTGGAGAACAGTACAAGGAGTATAAAAATAAAGTACGACAGTGGATATAACTCCTCATATCAGCGCCCTGCTGCCATCAATCCCATTGCGATTGTGGTTTTTCCTACGCAGCTGCCTGTGCCTGCGATGAGGAGCGCTTTTGTTTTAGGAATGGGAATCACCGCGAGGATAACGGCATTATGGGATATAAGCTTTAATTGAGAAAAATAATTATTTGTTGAGACTGCACAGCGGATTATTTGTTAACAAAATCCTGTTAATATTTTAAATCTTGATTCTGACCATTTTATTGTTTTTAGGTCTTCTGAAATGTGAATCCATAGTTGTTTTGAGCATTTCATGGTAGCACCTATCACCTCAAATTTTAGTCCATAAGTCCCTCTTTCTATACGCATCGTCTTAGATAATATATCTTGAGGGATTTCTATTACCTCTCTTTCCTGATGCTCTAATGATATTCTTTTGGGCAAGACATAAAGAAGAGCTTGACTTGGAAAAGTTTTAAAATATCGAATTTCATGTATATTTGCAGTGAAAAACCCTAAGTTTGTTAAGTCGTTTCTCACCCTTAAAAACGATGGTGGTGATTTACATTCAACCTTCTTGACCCATGTAGGGAATTTCTTTGAATATTTATCGTTTCTCACTTGATAATTCCCACCAACTTGTTCTAAATACTCTTCTTTCGCACAATGCTGTTCACCAGTCGGTGTTTGTTCACTCGTCTCTGTTCTTTCTTTTGGCTCTATAAGAAAGCCAGTGAACGCTAATTCTGGTCTTTGATAAAAATTAGAATAAACCAACATTGTAGTTAACAAAGCAGTTATAAGAGATGCAATAATTGATGCGATGGTTTTAATTCTTTCTGAATCAACATTAATTCCATTACTACTCCACCATACAATAGCACTTAGAATAGCCACTTCCACAACAAATATAATGCCAAATATTTTGGAGATTGTCCTAATATTTTCGACCACCTATTTTATTTCGTAACAGTTTAAACGTTCTCTAAACTTAATCTCAATAACTTTTGGTATGTTGACTGTTTAAACATTAAAACTTTTGGTAATCGGCTATTCAGAATTACCAGTGCACCTAAAGTCAAAGAAAATTAAGGATTTAGGTGCAAAGCTGTGCGAACCGGGATGAAATAAAATATCGCCTATAACAGCCAGAGGTTTTTTTCTTTCCTGCATTCCTCTCGGTATGATATTCTATGAGCCCTTCATCTTCACCGCAAAACTCCTCCCGAACTCCACGCACTTCCCAAGCTCTTCCTCGGTGGGCTGCCACTTGAATTTAATACCTTCCTGCAATATTTTTATCCTCGCTTTCTCAAGAGTCTCCTCAATCAGCTTCACATTCTCCCCGCTCCATCCATAAGACCCGAAAGCTGCGCCAACCTTGTTCTTGAACTTTAACCCTTTCAAATCCTCAAGTATCGGCTTAATCGTGGGCAAGAGACCATTATTCAATGCGGGTGAGCCGATAATGATTCCTTTGGTTTTGAAAACCTCTGTAAGTACATCGTTGCGGTCGCTCACTGCCATGTTGAACAACTTGAATTTCACGCCTTCTTTCGCAAGCCCTTCTGCTATCGCCTGCGCCATTCTTTCAGTCGCGTTCCACATGGTATCGTATATTATAACAGCAGAGCCGTCGTTGCCCCCGGATGCCCATTCATAATATTTATTCACGATTTGCAGCGGGTCTTTCCTCCAGATGATACCGTGACTCGGCGCGATAATATCCACAGGGATATTCAGTTTCTTGAATTCATCAATTTTCCTGATAACGAGGTCGGAAAAAGGCGTGAGGATATTAGCATAGAATTTTATGGCTTCCTGGTACACTTCTATCATATCGACTTCATCATTAAACCGCCCTGAGGAAGCGTAATGTTGGCCGAAGGCGTCATTTGGCATCAGGATATTCTTGCCTGTGAGATACGTGAACATGCTGTCGGGCCAGTGAAGCATTGGAGCCGTAACGAAAACAAGACTGTTTTCACCGAGGCTTATGCTGTCGCCGGTCTTTACCACCTTGAAATTCCAGTCCTGGTGATAATGTTTGGGAATACTCTCTCTTCCCTTATCCGAGACTACAACCGTTGCATTCGGGATGAGCTTCATCAATTCGGGAAGCCCGCCAGAGTGGTCAACTTCGGCATGATTTGCTATCACATAATCAATTTTCCCGACATCGATTATTTTCTTTATATTCTCTATCATCTGGCTGGAATAAGGACCCCAGACCGTATCGACAAGAGCTATTTTCTTATCGATTATCAGGTAAGCATTGTATGTAGTGCCCCTGTGCGTTGAATATTCATGACCGTGAAACTTCTTGATGTTCCAGTCAACAACTCCGACCCAGTACACGCCTTCTTTTAATTCTACGACCATTTTATCAACTCCGTTATTATTCAATTTAGTATGGTTTTGATTGTATTAAATACGATTTTTATTACGCGGTCTTTATTCGGTACATTTGACATCTGTTGAATGGCATTTCGGGCATCGCTGACCCGCGCCTATCCCTTTGAACTCCTTCCCGCAATGATTGCACACATATTCATGCGCTTCCATGCCGCCTTCAATCTCTATTCCGAAAGAATCTCCTACACTGCACATATTGCCTCCTTATTTTTTATTTTGCACGCTAATAATGAGCCAGCCCTTCTGCATATCTCAAGCTCTTCATCGCCAGGCATCCGCTTAATGCATAAATCCTGTATCATTTCAGAGCCGTACGATTTTAATTTATTATTTATTTCATCAGTGGCTTCAAAACTCCATCCGTAAGACCCAAACGCAAGGCCCACTTTTCCGGATAAGTCTATATCAGAAATGTCGTTTAAGAATTTTTTAACTGTGGGCATCATGGCATGGTTATAGTTTGGCGAACCTATGGCTACTGCATCAGCATCTTTGAGCTCATTCTTATCTGCATAATTAACGTTTTTCAGAATTGTATCTACACCTTCAGCTCGTGCCCCTTCCTCTATCGCATTCGCAATACGTTCGGTATTGTGCGAACCCGTGCCATAGATTATTACAAGTTTTGGCATGCTCCCACAAATTATAATTATCATTCGTGGTATTTCTACTTTTTCAATGAGAAAAAAGCATGCTTAATAATGGATACAGTAATCAATAGAACAAAGATGATAGACCCGGTTAATAATTTCCAAATCCCAGATGTTTGGATTGCAAGAGCAAAATTGCCTCTTCGAGAACTCAAAGCGCGTATAACCAGCGGGCGCTATGTGCTCCTTTCAGACGGTTCACTCCTGCGGCGCGGTTACACCACAGGAACAACTGCCGCAGCCGCGGCAAAGGCGTCTGTCCTGTCATTGAAAAAAGAGGTATCTGAAATATTCATCCCCACACCAATCGGGATACGCGTAACTGTTCCTGTCAAAACATCGCATGGGAAAGCTGTCGCAATCAAAGACAAGGGCGACCATGCATCCGATGTAACAGGAGGAATTGAAATTATCGCAGAAGCCATGGAATATGGGACTATTGTAATAAAAGCCGGCGCCGGGATAGGTTCAAAAAAAGGCAGTCCTGCAATCAATCCTTCCCCGATGCGCCAGATAGAGGAAGCAATAAAAGAGGCGCTTGATGAGACTGGATTAAAGGGCGCCCATGTCACAATTTCTGTCCCGAAAGGTAAGGAGATAGCAAAGCAGACCTTGAATGAGAAAATCGGAATAACCGGCGGGATATCGATTCTTGGAACGACAGGATTTGTGGAACCCTGGAATGAGCACCTGGGCGAAACAAAAGAAGTCCTTATCCGGAATGCAGATAAGATTGTCCTTACGACAGGCAGGCTTGGGATGCGGTTTTCCCACATGCTTTTTCCTGACTATACAATAATACTTATCGGGAGCGATATTTCCCGGGGTCTGAAAGCCGCAAAAGATAATAGCGAAGTAATAATCTGCGGACTTGCGGGACTGATCTTGAAATGGGCATCCCCTGGACTCTTAAAAGACAGCGGCTACCTCACAGTCCAGGAAATGATTGATGACAATCCAGGAAATCCTCTCATCGACCGTGGACTTTCCGAGGCTGTCAGGGCTTCAGGAAAAAGGGTAGTGCTTCTAAACAGGAACGGGACAATACTGCGTGACAGCGGTGATTTACGATGATAATTGTGGGCGTTGGCGCAGGCCCGAATCTCATGACGCAGGAAGCCATATCTGCAATCGAGAACGCTGAAATTATATACGGCTCAAAAAGGGCGATTGAACTTGCAGGGAAGTATATAAAATGCGAAGCCTGCGAGTTATCGGATTATACATTGAAATCATTGCCCGAAAATGCTGTCGTTCTTTCAACCGGCGACCCGATGCTCTCTGGTCTTGGGAAATATGCGCGGGAAGGGGACGAGATTATTCCCGGGATTTCTTCGCTGCAACTTGCATGCGCAAGACTGCGCCTTGACACTGAAAATCTCGCCGTAATTTCTGCGCATTCTCGTGATATCGGGAATGTTAAAAAACAGCTATTGATGGAGCTTGAAGCAGGAAAAAATATTTTTCTTCTCCCTCATTCCTCATTTGGCGCGGTTGAAGTTGCAGGCTTTCTAAAATCACACCAATTAGCCAGGCGGATTTCAGTTTGCGAAAGGCTTGGGTTTCCTGATGAGCGGATAGACACAGGGACAACCGATACACCCCCGCATCCAGAATCGGATATGTATTGCGTAGTAATTACAATGTAATTCCTTCATTCAATTAATGGCTGTGGGGCGTGGTATGGGTGCCTGCGACGATATATTTGCAGTCGCTTTGCGCTGTGAACGTGAAAGCTTCATCCGGGCTCATATAAACAGCCTGCTCTTTTTCAAGGGATATTTTTATTTCTTTATTCTCAAGTTTTGCTTTACCTGATAACAGGAATAATATTTCGTCATGACCCTGCGGAGCCATTTCCCGCTTTTCACCCTCAGGAACCTCACCGTACACAAGATACACGCTGTGTTTCCCAATCTGCTCCGAACCTACAATATATTCCTTATATTTTTCTTTATAAAGTTCCCTGATATTGAATAATTTCACACTTATCCCCCAATTTAACACGGAAATAAAGACTTATAGGGTTTTTGGTTTTGTTTTTTTCATTAAAATCCAATTTTTCCGAGAAATCAATTATTCTAAAGCCCAAAGAATTTAATATTCCGATAATTTCATCGATTTTATATCCCCATACATCAAAGTGCTGTTTGAAACCCGATTCAAGGAAAATTCCATCCATGCTTATCCTTCCGGTTTTTTCATCAATCTTCCTTTTCCATACTATCTGCAAATCGTTATCACTCGGATAGATTTCTTCCTGGAAAGGCGGTTCATTCATTAGTAGGTCAAAGAGGAATACACCTTTATCATCAAGACATCCCTGTATTTTTTGCAGGATTTCTAAAAAATGTTCCCGGTTCACATGGGAAAGCACATTTCCGATACTGTAGATGAAATTAAATTTTCCAAGACCCAAAAGCTCATCATTTTCAATATCTATAACATAAAATCTTGCTTTTATATTCTCATTATGTTTTCTCCTCCTTGCAATCTCTATTGCAGAAGGTTCAATATCCAGACCCGTAACTGAAAAACCCCTTCTGGCAAACTCAAGAGCATGCAGGCCTCCACTGCATCCGATATCCAGTACATTTGTCCCCCGCTCTCTGTACCAGGTCAGTATTTGTTCGACCTCATGAATATGTTCCATGTGGGAGTAATGCGATTTTTCATAGACCGCCAATCCTGGCCTGCGGTAAAGTTCGGTCATTGTTAGTTTAATTCGGTTTTATTCCCAAATAGTTTCACCTCGATTGAGCCAAAACTCTCAAATAACAAATATGCAATAATTATCAGTAAAGAGTTTGCGGGGAATTTCAGATGAAACTTGAAAATAAGACAATCATTGTTACAGGAAGCGGAAGAGGAATAGGGAAGTATATTGCAAAAAGACTGGGTAAGGAAGGTGCGAATATAGTTGTAACCGGAAGGAATGAAGTAGATATTGAAAAAGTGTGTAATGAAATAAATGACGATGGGGGCAGGGCGATTTTTATTAAAGGGGATGTTACGAGAGAAGAGAATGTCAAAGACGTAATCAACAAAACCATCCAAAAATTCGGGAAAATCGATGTGCTTGTGAATAACGCAGGTATCGGGTTAAGAAAATTATTATGGGAAACAAGGGTTGAAGAATTTGAAGAAATAATGGATGTAAATGTAAAAGGTGTATTCCTGTATATGAAAATTATCATTCCGAAAATGAAGGAGGGTTTAATAATTAATATCTCATCCGGCGCCGGGAAAACCGGGATTCCCACGTTGAGCGCGTATTGCGCTTCGAAATTTGCGGTCATAGGTCTTACAGAAGCGGCTGCGGGAGAGGTAGGGACGAACATTAAAATCGTTTCATTGTGCCCGGGAAGCGTGAATACCGGGATGTTCAAAAGGATGTTTCCGGGAGAGAAAGCCGATCTTGAGCCTGAGGAGGTTGCTGAAAAGGTTGCGGATATTTGCATTCATCCGGGGAAGTATCGCTCGGGGGAGAGTATTGAGATTTACTGAAACGAATATAAAATAATGTTTTTGTTTGCAAATAATTTTTCAAACAGCTAAAACACTTCACTCCCAGAACCTCTTCGTCTTCGCATAATTCCTCTCAGCAATCAGAATATCCCTGTAAAACTCCTCTTCATCCTCCCTCAACTTCCGTATCACACGGGAAGCAGTCTCAGGCCCGATACCCCTCGAAGCAAGCGCGATAACCGCAGTCTTCCCGTGCGAGAGAACGATATTCGCATTTCTGTAAATCCTTGCAGTCCTCTTCCTCTCCTCCTCTGTCTTTTCCTTATCAGGCTTCTTCACAAGCTTGACCTCCTCCTCTTCCCATGGCTTAAGTGCCGCAATCAGCCTGCTGCTGCACAGGGGACATTCAGGGCGCTCGGGCACTCTATTAACAACCGTCTTGGACTTCCATTTCTTGCAGTTCAGACAGACAAGTATCACATGGTCGTTCATAATCCTGCTCTTAAGAGCCATCATAATGGAACTGTCAGCCCTCTCTGGCGCCATCAGTTCCCTGCCGCCCATGAAACCCGCCTCCCCGATCGGACTTATGTGCTGCACGACAAGTTTCATGCTGCCGCCCTGGATTTTACCCAGAACGTCTCTTGCGCGCTCTATGTCAAGTTTATCATGGAAAATCTCGCGCACGGCCTCATCGTACATGGGAGTATGCTCGAAAACCTCAAGCAGTTTCTTCATGCTGATGCGCTCATAATCCACCTCGCGGCTTAAAGCTCCGAACTTTCGCGCCACATGCACCATCTTCCACTTGAGCAGCATGGTATTTTTAAGCGTCATTTCGATGATAGGCTCGATGTGGTCTGGACTCGTGGCAAGGAGCAGTTCTTTTATCTTCTCGGCATTCAGCATCCTTGGAAGCTCAAGCTTTATCCTGTACGGGTCTATCTCCATCGCTACGCTTGCCCCGAATCTTGCAGCAAGCAGCGACGTGAGCGCGCGCCCAAGGGTTTCATTCACTTTATGCCCGCCGCAGATGTTGATAACGATTGATTTGCCTTCCTGCTCGATGATAGCTGTGTCGTCGGCAGGTACAGTAAGACCTGCATTTTGCTGTTTCCTTACCAATTCAAGAATTTCATTAGCTGCTTCATCATCCGCAGGATATTCTTTCCTGTAGTATTCGATGATTTTTCCTGTGCCCTCACCCATCGTGATTTCTGCCATAAAACGCTTTCTTATGGCTCCAACTTCCTGCGCCACTTCATAAGGAACAGGGATTTCCTCGCCAACCCAGTTCGGGATATCAGCGCCGGGGTCGCTTATCGGCTCCACTTTGATCCTGCTCTTTTCGGTTATTATCTCGATTATTCGCCACATCTCGCCTTTTGCGATAAAGACAGCGCCGGCTTCAGCAAAATCCACAACGAACGCTTCATCAAGCGCGCCCACTGTCCTCCCGCTCACTATATCGAAAATCTCAAAGCGTTTTTCATCCGGTATCATGGAGAGGTTTTCATAATAATACTGCCAGGTTTTCCTCTTCCTGCCAACCCTGTCATTCTCAAACCAGATAAGCCGGTTATCATTCATTTGCCTGATAACATCTCGCAGCATCTCGATTTTCAGGTCCCTGAAAGGATATGCCCTTTTAACTATCAAAAAAATACCTTCAATGGATATCTCCCCGAAATCAAGCACCAGCCCGCATATCTGGTTTGCAAGAGTATCAGTGCTGTTCTCATGGATATCGATAATCTCGATTTGGCCTGTCTTTGCCCGCCGTGTGATAGCGCAGGATTCAGCAGCGTCGTCCGCGCTTGTTGTTATTATTGTCCCGCTTGATTTCTCGCCAACCCAGTGTCCCGCTCTTCCCACCCTCTGTATCAACCGGGTGACCTGCCGCGGCGACATATACTGGATAACATGGTCAATATCACCGATATCGATACCGAGTTCCATGGAGGAGGTGCAAATAAGCCCGTTGAGGCTTCCATTTTTAAAGTTATTTTCAGCCTCAATACGCGCATCCTTTGAAAGCGAGCCATGGTGCACCCCGATGAGTATCCCGAGCATCCTGAACCTTGAGCCCAGCATCTCCGCGGATTCTCTTGTATTTACGAATATCAGGGTGGATTTGTGTTTTCCGACGATATCCGAGATTACCCGCAGATGCGAAGCCATCTCAGGCGTGCACATAAGTTTCTTGGATGAATCATTGTCCCCTGGTGTTGGTTTCGGGCATACAACATTAAATTCAAGTTTTTTAATAAGCGAAACCTCAATCACGCGTGCAGTCCTGTCTGTCCCGGCAAGAAAATGCGCTATCTCATCGGGTTTTCCCACGGTTGCGGATAGTCCGAGCCTCCGGAATTCCCCTGCGACTTCAACAAGCCGCTCAAGTGCGATGGATAACTGCGCGCCCCTTTTCGATGATGCAAGCTCATGGACTTCATCGATGATCACGTGCGAAATCGTCTTTAGGTTATTGCGAAGCCTTTTCCCGGTCAGCATCACCTGGAGAGTTTCAGGTGTTGTGACAAGAAAATCCGGCGGCTTAAGAGATTGTTTTTGCCGCTCGTAAGTTGTGGTGTCGCCGTGCCTGACAGCAACTTTTATGCCAAGTTCGTTTCCCCACCATTCAAGACGCGACAGCATATCCCTGTTAAGGGCGCGAAGCGGTGTGATATACAGGACTGAAATACCCCGCTTTGCATCCCCTTTTATGCGCCCTTCTTCTTTTCTCTGCATAAACTTGTGAAAAACAGGAAGCACCACCGATTCTGTTTTACCGGAACCGGTCGGAGCAATTAGCAGTATATGTTCTCCTGCAAGAACTGACGGGATTGTTTTTACCTGTGGTTCAGTCGGAGCAATAAATCCCTGTTTCTTCAATGCTTCCCGGATTGCAGGATTAAGCAGGTCGAAAACACTCATAGGCGCTGAAAAGATTTTTACAGTATATATATTTATTCTATTACAGGCGAACAATCGTGGGTTTATTTTTTCCCAAGAATCATTTCCAGGTATGATTCACGGATTGTTGCAGTCCTGTTGATGCCCAATTTTTCAATGATTTTTAAAATACTCTCGACTTTTTCCTCGTAATTTTTGGAATTTTTAACAGGAATCTCAACTTCAATAAAACTCCCGAGGTCATGTACTTCATCAAGGGAGATAAAAAAATCCCCAAGCCTGTAATTTTTTCTTCTTTTTGTTACCGTTGTCACCGGGATAAATCCGAGCGATGTCAATATGTTCCCCATGGTTTCGGTGTCCTTTATCACAGTCTGGAATTCCTGTCTTGTTTTGGATACAGCGTCCATTTTCGGGCCCTTGTATGTCAGAAAGGAATCCCCGTCCTCCACCCTTATCCTCAATGCTTCGTCAGTCGTCTCAAAATTGCGATGCGGCGCATTATAATATGTATCGGCCTGGTCCTGTATCCCGATAGGCGTAGCCCCCATTGATATAATTGCCCTTTCCATCTTTCTTGCGTCGTCAACGCGTGCCTTCACTTCTATCTCTATCATCAGTGTTTGTTTTGTTGTGGCGATATATAAAATTGTTTATTTTGTGAGATGGTTTCAATTCAGGTTGGTAATTGCCCTAAAGTGCAATCTCATTATACGGGGTTTATGGCAAATTGTAGTATTACCTTGTTTGAGCGATATGATTACAATAATCTGAAATTGGACAATCCTCTTTTTATATCCTTTTTTACGGAAGCTTTCTTTCAACCTGCAGAATAATATCATTCAAGAAATCAAATCTACCTTTCTTACTCCACCGAGTCCAGGGTTTTATAAAGTAAGCAATAATTATAATAATAATGCCAGCAATTTCCCAATAATTTAGCACGTATTTTGGTGCGTTCGCTAGATTGCCAGAGCCGACTATAAATAGAGCCAGACCTATACCATATACAGAAAATTCAATTCCAGCGAAAGAGTATTTTTTGGAAATTTCTAATTCTGCTAACTTCTGTATATATTTTAAATTGCTTTTATCTTTGAATTTATCTAAAAAAGATATATCATTTATCTTCAGGGCAGTTTCAAATATCTTTCTTATATCCTTAGATTCTATTTGTTTTTCATCGAAGGTCATATTTTCACCAAGCTGTTGTAAGTCATTTAATAATTTTGCTTTACTTCCATAATCATTCATTGCGAGGTCATAAATTCCAATACCAAGATGGACGGCTGATAACATAAGCAGTACAAATCCAATCAAAAATAATATAAGCATTATAATAAATACTAAAAAGAAATAAATCTCGAGGAATGAACGGAGTAAATTATCTGAGAATACCGAGAGGTTAGGAGGGCTGCTCAGAATTTCTCTAAACCCTATTGATAATATCAAACCTATAACAAAGTATAAAAATGAATCTAAAAAACGTTTGCCGATTTCCCGAATAACCTTTTTTTCTTGCCCTTCTAAGGTAGCTGCATATGTAAATACTAAGGCTGCCGATGCACCTATTAGAGCTGTAACTTTTTCTCCATAATCGATAATATCCTTATAATCAGGTTCTATCAAAAGTGAAAATAGTTTAATGAAGGCAAGGACTATTAAAAAGCATACAATATTACGAGAAATACGAGAAAACGCTATTAACCTATTTTGTATATATTCCCTCATTTTATTAAAAGCATCCTTTACAGATTTTACCATAATACAATACCATGTTAATTCTTTAAAAGATTAAAAAACTATTGTAACTTTGATAGTTATCAGTTTATACAATACCATCAAAATCAATCATGAGGATTGCCCCCCGCCCTAAAGGGAGCACGCAAAAGCGAATGTGCGCCTGCCCCACCAAAACATTCGTTTTTAAGGTCATTTCAATTTACCACATATTTGTAACGGTCTCGTAATATCCAGGATAATCCTTTATAGCTTCACAAACCAAACATGGTTATAGAAAGTATGAGCGACAAAAACCAAACATCTTCAAAACACCAGAAATTAAGCGGAGAAAAGAAGAAACAGAAAAGTGGATGGATTTCAAGAAGTTCAGGTTCTGGAAAGAAAGAACATAAAGATACTACGATTGTATTTACAAGAAGACCAAATGAAACCTATGAGGAATATTTGGCTTCACTGGAAACTCCAGAAGAAGAAACTTCGGAAGAAGAAACTCCAGAAGAATAATCTTTTTAATTTGTCCTGGCACTCTGCTATCCTTCTTAGATAACATGCGCCAAAAAAAAAGATGCATATAATTTTAGTTAAATGGAGTCAAGGGGTAGAGAACCCTCATGCTTTCAAGCATGAGATGAATCGTACCCCTTGAAAAGCGCAGAAATGTTCCAGGGAACCGATTGTAGAAGTATCAAACACGAGCCACATAACTCGCAACAAGCAGGCATATTTTATACTAATCCGAAACCACAACAAACGCTCAGGGCTTCAGCCCTGAGTAGTTTACTTAGCTGAAGAGCTGCCAGGTATCCCTGAACCTTATTTTCATCACTTCTTATACCCCTGGAATAGCTCGCTTCCCACTCCACGATAGACAATCCTCTCCCCTGGCGGCGTAACGCGTTTGACTTCCGGCCATTTATCCTGAGGCTCCGGTCCTTCAAGCGCGGCGCCCTATGTGGTGAAAAATCAAGCACTGCAAAGCACGCCAAAAGCTCAAAGTTACTATATGCAAGTTTAACACCTGAAGAGTTTACACGCATGGTTTTCAATCTCTGCTTTGCGGTCTTTGCGCCTTTGCGGTGAGCGGTCTATAACTTAAACCGCGAAGAACGCAAAGTACGCAAAGAAATAAAAATCTACCAACACGTAATGTAACGGTCTCCGTTTTCAAGAAACTTAATATAGTTTACAATCAAAATATATCCTTTGTGATTCGATGTCAGAAACAGTAAAAGTCGAAGCCGAGATAACAGCCGAGTTATCAAAAGAATTAAATAAACTCATTAAATCGGGTATCTACAGGAACAAAGACGAAGTTATAATGGATGGTATAAGGCAGGTTCTTGAACACATAAGGCACCTGACGAAAGAAGAAAAAGCAATAATAGAGGATGTAAAATGGGGATTGTATGGGGATTAGGAAGGCAATACAGGTCCCATAATTCACCTCTCCGAGATAGGTTATTCCCATTGCCTTAGGATTATTGATAATTTACTTATACCAAAAGCGGTTGAATCAGAGATAAGAAGTAAGAACGCTCCTGGAAAGAATGAATTAAGAAATGCTGGCTGGATAACCACTAAGGAACTTGATGGAATTCAAAAAGAAAAAGCTGATAAGATCGCAAAAGACTTTGGGATTGAACTGGCTGATGCTGAAGCCATTATGCTTGCCAAAGCTAATGATATTAAACTTCTTTTTACAGATGATAAAAGCGCAAGGGAGATTGCAGAATATTACGGCTTGGAAGTACATGGGAGCGCAGGTATTTTAGCGAGGGCGTATCGCAGTAAAATTTTGAGCTATGAGGAGGTTAGAGAGGCTCTGGAGAGGTTACATCGTGATAGTTCTCTTTATATGACCAATCGGGTTTACAAGATAGCGCTGGATCTCATTGAGATGAACCTGCCAGAAAGAAAATAATTTTCGGGAGAATTTGCCCGGCTGGAATTTTCATCACTTTTTATACCCCTGGAAAAGCTCGCTTCCCACTCCGCGATAGACTATCCTCTCCCCAGGCGGAGTAACGCGTTTAACTTCCGGCCATTTATCCTGCGGTTCCGGCCCTTCAAGCGCGGCTTTTGTGGGCATGATGTCCCCCATTCTCGGTTCCTTCCTGATATCAATCCCGCTCACGTTATGGCTGAACTCGATAGGGATATTATTCGGGTCATAAGCGTAAATGGAATGGATAAAACCGTGGTCTATCACTTCCGATACAGGGAATCCGGCGGCTTCAAGCTTTGCTTTCAGGTTCCAGAGGTCTTCCTCCTCCTTAACGCCAAAAGAAACATGGTCAAAACCGAACCTTCCGCTGACAGGTCGTCCGTGTTCCTTTTTTATCATGGGTTCTACCCCTTCCCACTCAAAAAACGCAATCAAGTCACTCGGCGATATCTCAAAAAAGTAATGCCTGTAGCCCGGCTGCCCGAGCCCGGCCACAAGCCTCATGCCGAGCAAATCTCTCCAGAAACGTATTGTCTTATCCATATCTCCCGTTGCCATTGCAAGATGGTTTACGCCATTGAAATTTATCTTAATTGACATAATCTAACCTCAAGTATAATAGGCTCGGGACTGTAAAAAAGTTTGCTGTTGAGCAAATTCTTTGCGTACTTTGCGCCTTTGCGGTGAAAAATCCTGCACCACAAAGACGCCAAGAGCGCAAAGTTACTTTAGACGAAATTTAACACCAAAGGATTTTACAACAACATCGGCTCGAAACATTGAAATACCCTTCGGGCTTTATGATAGATTCAGAATGGTACAATCATCACTTCAGGTATGGGAAGATTTTTTCAAGCGCTATTACTGGGAAGAAATACTTAAATTAGCTAATGAATACCCTGAAAAAAGAAGTCTTGGCATCCAGTTTCCCGATATCGAAAAATTCGATATGGAACTTGCGCGCGAGCTGGTTGAACATCCTGAACAGGTATTGGCGCATGCAAACGAGGCGCTTTCGGCAATTGACCTACCCGCTGACGTTGATTTCGTTAATACCCATATCAGGATTATCAGGCTTCCGGAACGCATACAGATAAGGGAACTCCGAAGCGCCAACATCAACAAACTGATAGCCGTATCGGGTCTTATCAGGAAAGCGACCGAGGTCAGGCCCAAGATCGTAAAGGCGGCTTTCAAATGCCAGCGGTGCGGGGACGTAACTATCATGCCGCAGGCGGAAGGAAAATTCGTAGAACCTTTCGAGTGCCAGAACGATAGCTGCGGGCGTAAAGGCCCTTTTAAGCTCATACACGAAGACTCAGAATTTATCGATGCGCAAAAACTCAGGATACAGGAATCGCCCGATGACCTTCGGGGAGGCGAGCAGCCGCAAACCCTTGATGTGGATGTGGATGACGACCTTGCAGGGATTGTATCGCCGGGCGACCGTGTTGTCCTTTCGGGAATCCTGCGCTCATACCAGAGAAGCAACCAGCAGGGAAAAAGCACGTTCTTTGACCTTGTGCTTGGCGGGGTGTCGACAGAGATAGAAGATAAGGAGTT
>JBGPUU010000020.1:0-34564 GCA_041491305.1 Candidatus Methanoperedens sp. | reverse complement strand
ATTTTATGATTTTTTCAATTGAATCAAGAGATTTTTTATTGTCCATTGCTGTATAACCTGAAATACTAAAATTTTCCATGATTTTTGAAAGGTCTGGATATTTCCTTAAGTTAATACTTTTCCTAAACAAAACATAAAAATCTCTGAGATACATTTTCAATTTTGTAGCTTTATCTTCTTCATAATTTTTTTCAAAATCTTCAAATGATTTAGTTAATGAATAAGCTGTCTTTCCAATTATACTTTTTCCACTATCATTAATACCTGCGATTACGGTTAATCCATTAATTTCAACATCTGCCTTCTCAATAATTCCGATATTTGTTAAACTCAATCTCATGCCCTTTACTTATTCGCACATGTTTTTAAATATCTTGCTATTATCAATCGAAACTTGCTAGGGAATATCTCGCAACCGATAACATGACAGAACCGAAATAACCAAACTATTTATATCCCCTCCCCCATCTAAAAAATGGGTGTTGCACATGGTAGATATATTATCAATAGGAATCGTACTAATTTTAGTAGTAATAATACTTGCACAAGCAATCAAAGTAGTTAGAGAATACGAACGAGTCGTGATTTTCAGGATGGGGCGGCTAATGGGGGCAAAAGGTCCTGGTATATTCCTTATTATCCCCATTGTGGACCAACCTGTAAAAGTGGACCTGCGGATAATCACAATCGATGTGCCAAAGCAGACCATCATCACAAGGGATAACGTGAGCGTGGATGTTGATGCAGTCATTTACTACCGCGTCGTTGAACCTATGAATGCTATTACAAAGGTAGAGAACTACAGGATAGCCACAAGCCTGCTGGGTCAGACAACGCTTCGTGACATCCTCGGGCAGATAGAACTGGATGACCTCCTCGCAAAGCGGGAAGACCTGAACAAGAAACTCCAGGCTGTCCTTGATGTGGCAACAGAGCCGTGGGGCATAAAGATAACAGCAGTCACGATACGCGATGTGGCCCTGCCCGAATCGATGATGCGCGCAATAGCCAAACAGGCAGAAGCAGAAAGGGAGAGGCGCTCAAGAGTGATACTTGCAGACGGTGAATTCCAGGCAAGCCAGAAGATGATGGAGGCTGCGGAATTATACCAGAAAGTGCCGATTGCCATGAAACTCAGGGAACTCCAGACACTCGCCGAAATAGCGAGGGAGAAGAACATGATAGTTGTCACAACAGGCGCGCCCGGAGCCGATATGAGTAATATCGCAGGCCTGACCGGTGCTTTTGCAGAGTCTAAATTGAAGGCTGGCAATAAATGAGGTTTTTACCAGCCCATTTTCCAGCCCTTTTATCTGCTCTTCTATTTTTCATCATCTTAACACAGGCCGCCAGCGCGCAGGTGATGGTGGTAGAGCTGAAGGATACCATCACTTCAGCCAGCGATGAAATTGTAGCCGAGGCGCTGAATAATGCGAGGCTTGAGGATGCGCAGGCGTTGATAATCGTTCTCGATACTCCGGGAGGGGGTCTTGATGAAACAAAAAAGATACTTGAGCAAATCGACGGCTCGCCGGTGCCTGTTATCGGTTATGTGTACCCCAAGGGCGCAACTGCATGGTCAGCAGGAACCCTCATACTTCTTGGCACCGATATCGCAGCCATGACCCCGAACACGATAATCGGCTCAGCACAGCCGGTTGAGGTAACCTCCGGCGGTCTCACGCCAGTCACCGAACCCAAAATCGTAAATGCGGTTGTTGCGCTTGCCGAGGAAAAGGCAAAACAGCACGGCAGGAATGCCACCGCTGCAAAGGAGTTCATTACGCAAAACCTGAATCTGAATGCTGAGCAGGCAAAAGCGGAAAATGTAATAGAGGTGGTTTCGCCCAATATCGAAGACCTTTTGACAAAAGTTGATGGAATGACGGTAAAAGGCAGGGTGCTTAAGACCTCCGGCTCAGCTTTCACCTACTACACGCCGTCGCTTCGGCTTTCGATCATGAGTTTACTGGCAAATCCTATTCTTGCCTCCCTGCTTCTGATTGTGGGCATCTATGCACTCGTTTTCGGGCTTACAAGCCCGGGTTATGGCGCTGAGATATTCGGGGTTATTTCCATAAGCATCGGGCTTATAGGACTCGGCTTCTCTGTAAATGTCGCAGCCTTTTTCCTTATTGCGTTTGGAATGGCGCTGCTGCTGTTCGAACTGCATATCTCCTCCTTCGGGCTTATCGGTTTTGCAGGAATTGTTTGCGTTGTTCTGGGAAGCATATTGCTTGTACCCATTGGCTACCCCGGACTGTATTCCCAGGAATTCCAGTTTACCATAATCTTCAGCCTGTTTGCGCCGGCTATTGTTTTTGGGGGATTCCTTGCATTTGCGATTTATAAAGTTATGCAGGTGCGGATGAAAAAACCTGTGATGGGAGATGTCGTAGGTGATAAGGCTGAAACAATCGACGAACTAATCCCCGGTGCAACTGGCTATGTTAGATACCAGGGCGAGTACTGGACTGCAAAGGCAGAGGAGAGAATCGAGCCCAAAACAAAAGTGGTTATAACAGGAAAGGATGGACCGGTGCTGGTTGTTGAACCATCGAAAGAAGCTTAAACATCAGGGAAGCACATAAATCCCTTTTGTTGTTTTTATGACCTTGATCTCATCCCCGGGTTCAGCGCCCAGGAAATCGGGTCTTTTAACAGTAACAGTTTCATAAGTTTCAGGGTCAAGCACCTGAATCGTTTTATCTTCATCCGCGACCAGCACAGCGGACATCGCATTCAGCCTGCTGCCCAGTTTTTTAATTTCCATCAGGTCATTAAAATTCTCAATGAACCTCTTACCTGTTTCAAGGTCAATGCCGCTCACATGCTTTCCGCAAGTCTGGACCTCAATGACCGTATCATCCGCGCTTATGATATCCCCGCGCACAAATTCAGGAAGGCGAAGGGCGTATGTTATGCGGTAAAGGTCTTCACCGTTCTTTTGCCCAACAAGTTTAGGCGATTCCGTGAATTTTCCCCCGAAAACATCTATAATCGCCCTGCAAACCTGTTTCCCGAGCTTTATCGACCCGACGTAAAAATCGGTGCCTTCACCAAGGTCCTCGGTTTTTGCAATAAACGCAAGCCTGTCCCCCTTTTCCTGAGAGCGGGCAGAGACGCTTTCCGCAATTTCCTTACATCTTTCAAGCTCTTCTTTTGAGGGAAGCCTTTTTTCAGCCCTTATCTGGACAATACCTTCAAAATAACCGCCCGAAATCCTGCTGCATGTATCGCAAGTCTCCCAGCTTATCCTGACTTCCGTATCCTGCTCCAATTCAACAGGCATGCCCTTTATCTGTGCTTTTGCATCAATGTGAACCCTGTATCTTGAATAATCAAGCTGTTTCGGGGATAAAGTAAGTTCAAGATTCGAAACCTGGTTATCAAGCTTCAATGACCCTTTTGCACATTCAATAATTGTCTCGTTTTCGTCTTCCCTGGCTGACCATTTTCCTCTCTTATAAACAGAACCGCAAACAGGGCATATCTTTGAAAAAAGAACTGCGGGACATTCAAGAAGTTTTTTATCTTTAATGAAGCAGTTTTTGCATACATTTTCATAGAAAACATCGGCGTTCTTGCCGCATTTCGGGCAGAATAAGGTTGTCATCTATTGATTCCCTAAAGCGCTTCTGACCGCCTCAACAACGCTGCTTTTTGAATTATATGAAGGCTTCCAGCCAAGTTCACCAAGCTTTTCGATAGACAGGAGCATCCTCGGCACATCGCCTTTCCATCCGCGTTTTCCACCTGAAAAACTAAATTTTACATTTCTTAAGCCCATCTCTTTGACCACGATTTCACCTATCTCTGTGGAATTTATAGTATCGTTTGAGCCGATATTGAATATATTTACAAATTCATGACTATTATTTACCACATATAGAATCGCATCAATGCAATCCGAAACATGAATATACGATTTTCGCTGCTGCCCGTCGCCTAGGATTTCAAGGGTATGTGGATTTTTTCTTAACTTTTCGATGAAATCAACAATAATCCCGTGGGTTCCGCGCTCTCCCACGATATTCGCAAACCTGAAAATCCATGAATTCATATCAAATGTCGAGCAGTATGAAGTTATGAGAGCTTCGCAGGCAAGTTTTGAGGCGCCGTAGAGGGATATCGGGATAAGGGGGCCGTAATTTTCAGGCGTTGGAATAATGGTGGCCTCGCCATATACGGTAGAGGTTGAAGTGAAAACGATATTCTTTTGCTTATTTATCCGCATGGCTTCAAGCAAATTGTAAGTCGCGATGATATTCTGCTCAAGATGAATTTTTGTATCCACCGCGCCGAGGCGAACATCAGGATTGGCAGCAAGATGATATACAAAATCCGTGCCCTGTATTGCTTCCTTAAGTTTTCCGGTATCCAGCAGGTCAAGTTCAATAAATTTAAAATCGGGATTTGCAGTATGCTGTTTAAGAAATTCCATCCTCCCGGAGCTAAGGTTATCTATAACTGTCACTTCATTCCCGGCAGAAAGGAGCCTGTCAACGAGATTGCTCCCGATAAAACCTGCCCCTCCGGTTACAATGATTTTGTTTTGCATTAGATTAAAACCTCAATTAATGGCTAACAGTGGGATTATCAAATCATAAATATTGTGGAAAAACTGTTTGCGGATGAAAGTGTATTATCATGGAAGATAATTCGGGTTCTGTGTATCTTCGATTGCTTTGATATGCTATTAAAAAGTCGGTTGCTATTGGACGACAAAAGTTTTTGCTCATTTTTTTGAGCAACCCTATGTTTCTAAAATATCTCTCGTCTCTATGTATGTAAATATCCCATTCCCAAGTATTCCTATATGCTTATTTTTTGTATCCAGACAATAATTCTCACTGTTCTTTGTGATTTTCTCTTCTGGCTGCCTTAACTCTGTGTGCCCGACTATCTGATTTAAATGAGGCACTGGTTCAAATTCATCATGCCAATCCAACCATGTTATGCCTCCAACTACCTGCCTTCCTCCTCTGGCAAATCCAGCGTCTAACCAAGGATGTATTTTACCATTCTTAGCTTCTTGCAATGCTTCATCAGTTACAGATTTTATTAAACTTAGCGTTTCTTGTGTACTCAAATTATTTTTATTGATAAGATACGAATGCACTCCCGCATGTGTAAGCAGAAAGCCTTGCTCATAATAGCATAATCTCAATTTATTCCAATCTTTCTCTGTAATAATATGGTTTATTGCATCTGATTTTTTCTCGGTATTGCCACTTGCCTGAAGGTATGGATTGCCAGGGAATCTATACCACATTTCATGAGTCCCAAATAGATGGATTCTATTCGGTTTGGATAGAGATTGCTTAAGCCATTTTGCAACCTTCTTTATGTCTTCAAGATTTTCGTAAAAATCATCGAAATAGTCTCCAAGGAATACGACCCTATCATACGGTTTCAATAGCGAAGATGATAAAGCAGATTCCACCCAATCAACCCTATTGTGCAGGTCTGAAATAATTATAGCTTTCATCAATTACATTTCTGATGCAATATAAAACTATAAACCTATCTGGCTCGAGCCCTATTGATAGGTGAATACTTTAAATTTTCTCTATCCTTTGCATTATTTCTTCGTACAATTTGCACCATTCGTCAAACCTGCATCCTGAGTTTGAAGGCAGGCCGTCCCTGAATTCCCTGACAAGGTTAAAAAATGCATCCGGGAACCACGGCGCCTTGAAATCAAACTGGTCAAAGTCGCCCCAGTCCTCAAGCGTATCAAGAGGTTTTAACCCGTTCTCAAGCGCCATCTTATAGAGTTTCGTATTCGGGTAAGGAGTAAAGAACGACAGCAGTATATCAACGTGTTCCAGTTTTCCCTTCTCCCCGTAAGCGCAGATGATTTTATGGATTTCGTTCAAAGTGCTTCTTACCTCTTCCTTTGCGTCCACGCCCGGAATACCGACCATGAACGAGCCGCGGATGTCGATATCATGCTTTATGCACTTATCGATGCAGGTTTTAATCTGGCTCACCGTAGCACCTTTGTTCATCGCATCCAGCGCATCCTGGAGCCCGCTTTCAAAGCCTATGAAAATCTCACGTATCTCGGCTTTACGTGCAAGCTCCCACAGCTCATCATCCATGCGCGCAAGCTTCTCCATCCTGCCGTTTACGCTCGTGAGACGAATGCCAAGGTCTTTCTCGATTAAAAGCTCACACAATTCTTTCAAGCGTCTTGAATTCAGGAAGAAATCACTGTCCCGCATCATGAATGTATCGATATTGTAGGTCTTTGCAAGATATTCAAGTTCAGAAACAACTTTTTGCGGGTCAAGTCCTGACCACTGCCTGCCGCAGAACAAGGGTTCTGAGCAGAAATCGCATCCCGAAGCGCAGCCTTGGCTGGCGTAATAATCAAGGCAGCGTGAGCCGAATTTATAATCCTTGATGTGCCGCTCAACGTCCACCATATCATAAGGAATCGTTGGAAATTGATTGATATTTTCAAATTTACGGTCAGGGTTGTTTATGATGCGACCCGCGTCTTTATATGATACCCCAAGAATACCGCCAGGGGATTTATTATCTCGAAGCCTGTGAACCAATTCCTTAAAAGTAATTTCACCCTGTCCCCGTACAACTATATCGATAAAGGGGTTTTCCAGTGTCTGTCTGGGTTCTGTTGAGGGATGATAACCTCCCCAGATAACAGGGAGCGCAGGATATTTCTCTTTGACAGCGCCGCAAACGTCAATTCCGTCGCGGATCTGGTAACAGGTCATGCTGCTGACTGCCAAGCAAAGCGCATTTTCGCACTCTGTGAGAATCTGCTCTTTATAATCGCTATCAACCACAGCATTGATGATTTTAACATCAAAATCGTCACGAACCATTCTTCCGAGGGCAAGAAGCGACAGAGGAACATTGACGAGCGGGACCTGAAGTGATGTGGTTTGTTTGTTTATGATAGCAACAGGATGTTTTACAGGCATCGGGTTGAACAAAATGATGGTGTTTTTATCTTTTTTCTTGCTCATGGGGTTACCTCTAATAATTCCTGTTTCGATTTATAAGATTCGTATATAGTTAATAACCTGTTTTTTAATACTTATTTTAGAAACGCTTTGCGTTCTTTGCGTCTTTGCGGTGCAGAATTTAATTCACCGCAGAGGCGCAAAGTTCGCAAAGAATTTGCTCACCAAATTTATTTAGAGTTCGATTTTTAGAAAAGTATTACTATGTTTAAAAATATAACAGTAACTTAATGTTAAAGGATAAGACCAAGCTTGTCATCTGGCCGGTGTATCTGGATGCAACAAAATCAAGGGCTGAGGGAAGGATTATTTCCATGAAAGATTCCGTGAAATCCCCGGTTTTAAAAGAGATTGAAAAAGCGGCTTCAGAATTGGGCATGTCTCCCGTCCTTGAAGCTGATAAAGCACACCCAAAGTCGTGGTGGGTAGTGAGCGGGCGGGTGCTTGTGGATAAAAAAGGTCCTAAATCAATTGTAGTAAAACAGATAGCCCAGAAGATAAATAAAACACGGGGACCAAAATGATAGACCTGCATACACATTCAACGTTCAGCGACGGCGAATTGATACCTAGCGAACTCGTGCGCCGCGCTGTTTTTCAGGGTTACACTGCAATAGCAATAACCGACCATGCCGATTTCACAAACATTGAGCATATCCTGTCGTGCGTAAAGAAGGTCAAATCCCTTGAGGACGATTATGATATCAGAATCTTTTCAGGTGTGGAATTAACCCATGTGCCGCCAGGAAAATTGCCGTTACTGGTTGAGAAGGCGCGTAAACTGGGCGCCGAGATAATAGTAGTTCACGGCGAAACCACTGTCGAACCTGTACCGCCGGGCACCAACCACATGGCAGTGTCGCTTGACATCAATATTCTGGCTCATCCCGGTCTTATAACCATCGAGGATGCCGAACTTGCAAGAGAGAACGGGATAGCGCTTGAGATTACCTCGCGCAATGGGCACAACCGCACCAACGGTCATGTGGTGAGAATTGCAAATGAAGTTGGGGCAACACTGATTGTCGATACCGATTCGCATGCGCCGCAAGATTTGATTTCAGATGAGACAGCATTCACGATTGCGTTGGGCGCGGGTCTTGATGAAAAGGGCGCCAAAAAAGCAACGGGCGCGAATCCTTTGAATTTGATAAAAAGACTTTAGTGCCCAAATACACAGGATAAAACTATTTTTGAACTTTGCATTTTGACTTCTGTTATGAGAATATGAGACCGTTTCAATTCGTGTTGGTAATTGCCCTAATGCGCAACACAATTATGGGGTTATGGTAAATTGAAGTTACTCTTACTATCACTATCGTTCAATAAATAGAATCCTTTTATCGCAGTTTTCACATTTTTCGGGCGAGTAACATTCAATTCATAGTATCCTAGACTCAAATTCGTCGCATTGATAAAAAGTCCATACTTCCCATTCTCGAATGAATTGGCAGAGAGATTACCAGATATAATTATATTTGACTTGTGATTAGGTTCTATACGTTCTATTGAATCCATTGTAGTTAAATTATTCTCTCTATCTGATTTTGATAATTCTATTGATATATACGAATTCGGACCTGTGACATGAATAGTTACAGGAATTGGACCACCATTCTTATAGTAAACGCTATTGATATCGGTTGTAATATCTCCACTGGCGATATATGAAAAAGGAGCGAATGATATATTCCAAATAATTAGTCCAAATAAGATAAAAAATGAGGCAATTACATATCCCCATTGGGAATACCCTTTTGGGACGATGAATTGATAGAGGATAATTGCAATAAATAAGGAAAATAATAACAAAAAATAATTAACCATTAATAAAGATTTATTTAAAAAAACATCCAAAACAAGAAACACAATCGATATTAAAATAATCCCTAATCTAAAAAGAAATGATTTTCCTTTGAAATTGATATCGTGTATATTTCGCAAATCGTCTATTTTATTTACTGTGAATTCATGGGTTCTATCGCCATTGATTATTAAATCTACTTTGGTTTTGTCATCATTAAGTTTTAACAAAAGATATTTCAGGTTAGTAGATATAATTATGAGCTTACCCGCATCTGTTTTTTCAATTTTTGCTGCGTTTATCCAATCAATACCAAAGCTACGTTCCAGGAATTTTATTAGTCTTCCGTTATCGTTCCCTGGAACATCGTTCCAGCTAAACGAATACCTATCGTTATTGATACTTAAGTTAACCTTAGTTTCTTCTTTGTTAAGTCTTAAATAAAGCTGATTATCAGCGGCAGATAGCTTTATGGTCGAACCATTATCGATTTTTTCGACTACTGCCATTTTTGCCCACCTAATATTTTTCCTTGCTACCAGAAAATCGGTCAGTTTTTCTGTATCTCTTCCCGGAATTTTATCCCAGCAAAACAAAAATGAAAAATAGCCTAGACTTTTTATCCATACTAATAAAAATATTACAATATAAATACACATTACAATTATAACATTTTTATCTGGATTTGTGTAAGAAAAGATTAGACTTGAAAAGTATGCTAAAATTATTAAGAAAATTGAAAAAGCAGAATAGTAGAAGATATCAGCAAACATTTCTATCCGCACTTTAATGTAATTTTGCATTTTTATCGAAATACCATGCAATGTAATATATATAATAAAATATAAAATAGAAACAAAAATGATTGGAATTAGAAGAGAAGCTTGAGAATACCAAATTTCTTCAATAGAGTAATTTGAAAAATATATATAAATTGTTGAGAGAAAACCCAATAGGGCAGTAACGGCAATTATTGCGAAATTAAATCCATCTGATTTTCTATCATCTGTCATATATGTTAGAAATACCCAGCTTAGCCATATTCTATGGTCTTATATTTCTATAATGGTTTATATTTTTCTCATAAAAACTTATTTCGCGATATCAACGGTCAATTATTGTATATGAGCCAGACGTTTCAATTCATATAAATGAATAAAAGCTCTTTTTTCATAAATACAATATTGAATTTAATTCAATACTTTGGCTGGTAAAACAGCACCACCCTGTACTCTCCCGGCGGCCTGTCCATCTTCCTGTAAAGCAGGTAATTCAGCGTAATATCCGAGGGCGCAAAAAAGTACCATGACATCTTTGCGCTGTCAAGCCGCTCATAATCCGTGCGCATGCGGCTCTTCACGATATTGGGTTCATGTTTATCATCAGAATCATGCACCACGATCAAAGGCGCATTAAGTTCTGAATCAATGCTCACTCTCCACCTGACATTGCCATAATGGCGCAATATCCACAGGAGCTGCGTTTCCATTTCATTATCAGTAACCTGGATTTCAGTGGACTGGTTCTTGTATTGCCTGGAAATCTCGCTTATCTTATTAATGAAAAGGGAAAATTTTTGAGGGGGCTGCGCCGCCTGTATCAGCGGTTCTGCTGGATTGGTGTAATCATAGAAGTTCAGGAATATGCTTGAATAGGCAAAATACGATGAACTGAGAACTAAGAAAATAATAGTAGCTGCCCCGGCTCTGGATTTAAGATCCAGCCGCGGCAGGAGTTCTCCGAGATAGACAGCGGCAATTATCACAAGGGGCAATAGGAAATTCAATACCAGCCATGGGACTTTTTCCTGGATGTACGAATAAACAAAAAGGTTGGCCAATGTCCAGTAGGTTAAAAAAGCAAGAAAAATGTTGCTGGATTTTAGGACAGAGATAATCCCATAAATCAACAGCGGGAATAAGATAACGATCGACGACGGGATATATGCGGTAGGGAAAAACCTGCCCGATTGGGGATATAAGGCTGTGATATAATACATTAAATCCACAATGATCCAGTAAGCCAGGAAAACACTCAGTATTTTCTCGTTTTCTTTATCACGGCAGCTGTAATATGCCATCCCGATGGCACCAAAAACCAATATGGGAAGTTCATAGAGAGCGAGTATCGGCAAATAGAAAAAGTAAGGCCCTCCGATGCGCTCTATGCGGTGCATCTCATACCAGTGGGTAACAGCTTTTTCAAACGCGGAATACATTCCGTGTAATTCAAGAGGCTTCCCTGTGTAATAAAGCGAAAAAGCGATAAGAAAAACAAATATGAAAAATATCGATTCAAGAACAATAGTCGGCAATTTTTTATCAAAGCTCTTAATTTTTGAAATCAAACCCTGATAGCCTTTTTCCCTTATGATAAGGAGGAACAGGAAAAAAACTATTAATGCCATTGCTATATACGCATTTTCTTTGAGAGCCGCCATCGATGCCAGTGATATTGCAGCCAGAAACAGGTAAAAAATCCGTAAAACCGAGTATTTTTCTTCAACGTACTTCTCCGCATACTTGACAGCACATACAAGCATTAACAGTGAAAAAAACGCAATGAAAATATCTTCCCTGTAAAAACGTGAATAATAAAGAAACGAGGACGAAAGCGCAAGAAAGAAAGCTGAGAGAACCAATCCCAGGTTTCCGATATATTTTCTTAACGGGATTAAAAGGAAAATCATGGCTGTTCCGAAAAGTGCAGGAAGATAACGCGACGAATATATGTTATCCCCCATGCGCCTGTACACCTCGGCCGTTACATAATACATAAAAGGGCCATGGAACGAAGGGTCGTATGAATAAATGCCGTCATTGAACAGTTTATACGTGAAATAACCCACGGCGGCTTCATCATGATGGAAAACCCTCTCATCGAGACGGTAGAGCCGAAGGAAATAGGCAATAATGACTATGAGAATAAAACCAAGAGATAAAGCAAAGTTTTTTTTATTCATCACTTCATCATAGTTAAAACATATTCATAGCATTTATGGTTTAAAAATAATTAAGAGATGCCATGCCAAAAATAAAAGTAAAACTCTTTGCCAATTTCAGGGAATTTACAGGAACTAAGGAGCTTGAAATAGATGGCATTACGGCCGGAGAGATTCTCGAAATTCTTTGCAAAAAGTTCCCTGGATTTGAAAAAATGCTTTTCAAAGAAAAGAACCTGCAGTCCTACGTCAATGTTTTTTTAAACGGAAGGAATGTTCTTGAGTCGGGCGGGCTGGAGGCAGTTGTCAAAGCTGGCGATGAGATTGCAATTTTCCCTCCTGTGTCGGGTGGATGATGTTCAGGGAAAGAATGAATGCTGATGAGGCAGGAGAACTGTTTTTAAAGGCATTTGCTCCTCTTCTTGATACCGAGAAACTGCCCATCGAGGATTGCGACGGCAGAGTAGTTTCAGAAAATATCACTGCCGGCATCGATGTGCCTCATTACCGCCGCGCGGCGATGGACGGTTTTGCGGTCAAGGCAGGCGATACGCTCGGGGCAGGAAGCAATTCCCCTGTCGTTCTCAAACTGGCAAAGACTATAGAAAACGGGACGTGTGCAAGAGTACACACAGGTTCGCCAGTACCGGATGGCGCGGACGCTGTGGTTATGCTGGAAGATGCGGGTTTGCGGGGTGAAAGCGTTGAGATATTCGCACAGCTCCATCCGGGGAAGAATGTTGGGGAGGTTGGGGAGGATATACGGAAAGGGGAAGTCATTTTAAAAGAAGGGAAAAAGCTCCGTCCATGCGATATAGCGGTTCTTGCAGCGCTGGGCATCCGGGATATTGCGGTCTTCAGGAAGCCGCTTGTTGCCGTAATTCCCACTGGCGAGGAACTCGTTTCGAGGGAAAGCACGGCACTCAGGGATGGAGAAGTCTATGAAACCAACGGGTTGATGGCTGCGCTGTATGTAAGGAAATGGGGCGGCGTTCCGAGACTGCTTGAGATAGTGGAAGATGATCCTGAAAAGATAAAAACTATGATTTCATCCAATCTTGACGCGGATATGATTATCACAAGCGGCGGAACGTCAGTGGGAAAACGCGATTATGTTCCTGGCGTAGTCGGCTCGTTGGGAGATTTACTCGTCCACGGAGTGGGAATAAGCCCTGGCAAGCCCACGGCGCTTGGCATCATAAACGGCAAACCTGTAGTATGCATGCCCGGTTACCCGGTCGCGGGCATCGTTGCGCTTTATTTTTTTGCAAGGGCGGCGCTCCGGAAGCTGGGGCATTTTCCAGACGAGCCGGATAGGAAAGTTTGCGCGGTGTTGTCCGGGAAAATTCCCGGAAGAACCGGATATAAAACATTCGCCCGCGTCAAATTGGAGGACGGGAAAGCTATTCCCCTTGCAGTTTCGGGCGCGGGGATATTAAGCTCTGTTTCGAAAGCCGACGGGTTTTTGATTATACCTGAGAACGTGGAGGGTTATGACAAAGGCGAAGAGGTTGAAGTGGTATTGATTGAATGATGCTGTTGCCCAGCCATAACCTTAATTTTTTAAAGGCATTCATACAACTTGCCCGCTTTACGAATAATTTTCACATATACGAAAATGCCTAATATAGTCCAAACAAAAATCGATGAACTAAATAAGGTCGTTTTATCGCAACGTTCACAAACAATTCAATCACCAGATTCCTTTTGTTTCTGGGCGCTTTTCAACTGGTAATACTTCAACAAGATTCCAAGCAGAGAACCGGTGGCAATTCCGAAAGATAATAACCAGTTAATTCTCCCGAAAATGAAGTGGCCAATAATCATAGTACCAATAAATACAATAATGGCAACCAGAATCCCCTGCTTAATCGGAGTCATTTATTGCTACCTGCCTTAACGTCGATCGCGTAAAAAGATGTTTTTTCAACTATCAGAGTCTTCCTGTTTTTCCGCTCCCAGTAAACCACCTCAAGGTACTGTGTCCAGGCAAACAAAGATAAACCTGAGAAGAAGGCGTAATACCCGCTGATGCGTATCCCAGTTTTCATCATCAAAAAGACACTTACAAAGATACTTGCAGCTATTAATCCAACTATTATGAGGTAGTTAATTACCTTCTTTCTTCTGGTAAATTGCAGCCTGTACTCTCCTGCAGCAGCTTTATTGAGCCTGAGCCATTCGGTTATTCCAGTCCCTATACTGAAGAAAACCCCTGTGATTAAGCCAGACAAGAAAAGGTTCATATTATCTTTTCCACCTGAATTAAACCACTTGTTTAACCATGTGATTGCTAATACCGTTAAAATAAATGAGTTAAATAAAACCCTGTTGCGCCATTTGTTCCACCATCCAGCAGTAGCGTGAGTTAATTCGCCACCACTCCCGGGTACATTTACCATTGGGTCATCAAACTGAACGGATTTTCTTGCTTCTATCGTGCTCGCGTTCGGGCACCAGCCCAGCCATAATCTTAATTTTCGAAATGCATTCATAACATTTCCATTTTCACTCTTTTAATGAAATCTTCAGGATTCTGGGTAGTCAGTATAAGTTTCCTGAAAAACCCTTTATTCTTTTCAATCAACACCGCGCTTTTGCGCATGCTGATATAGGCAAGCCCTCTTCCCCACAGGCGCACACCCCAACCTGCGTACCAGGGAATGTCTTCTATCGTTTTCATTTCTTTGATTTCGGAAAACGGTATGCTGTATTTAAAAGGAGGCATTACGGCCTCCACGCCATCGTTTGTAATCCTGAACCTGATGCTGAAAAAGCTCCACATAACCAGAGCAGAGATTGATACCGGAAGAAGTAATACGAATTCAGCCTGTTCAGGCGTCTTGCCAAAAACTGATATGAAGTACAAAAAAGCCAGAGCGAAGAAGCCTGACGCCATTACCAGCTTTATCGCATAGCTGTAAGGCGCTTTTTCCTCATAGATTGTTGTTTTGCTTGCGGACATTCCGCCTCCTTTTGTTCCTGACACAAAAGCATATTCCACACCGCTATCAAGAACAGTGTTTTTCATGCTCATCATAGGGCACCAGCCCAGCCATAATCTTAATTTCCGAAATGCATTCATACAATTTCCTCTTTTAATCTTTTAATGAAATCCTCAGGATTTTGAGTGGTCAATATAAGTTTCCTGAAAAACCCTTTCTTTTTTTCGATTGACACCGCGCTTTTACGCATGCTGATAAAGGCAAGCCTTCTTCCCAACAGGCGCACACCCCGGCCTGCGTACCAAGGGATGTTATCGATTATTTTTACCTCTTTTATATCAGAGAAAGGTATACTGTATTTAAACGGAGGCATTACAGCTTCTACACTACTGTTCGTTACCCTGAATTTCATGCTAAAAAAGCCCCACATGATGAGAGCGTAGAGAGTAGTCGCCGAAAGTAAGACGAACTGAGCCTGCTCAGGCACTTTTCTAACCCCAACTAAATGCCCGAATAACGCAAAAAAATATGATAGAGCCAGCACTAAAAAGCCCAGAGTGATTATCGCCTTAATCGAATTGCTGTAAGGAGCATGTTCTTCATAGACAATGCCTTTGCCAGCAAGCGTTTTATCGCCAGGGAGCACTGCTGCATTCCTTTGCCAGAAATCCATTAATAAGGCTCCCAGGAATAATCCGCTGGCAATTTCAAATGATAATATCCAGTTAACATGCCGAAATATTAAATAGCCAAATGGTACGGAAATAATAAAAAACACTAAAGCTGCCAGAAATCCTTTTTTAATTGTATTCATCATATCCATCCCTCACACTCGATTTGATATGGCTACAGGCCGCCAGCGTAAGAGTTTTTCTTCTACGAGATAGATTCTCTTCCCGTTTTTTCGCTCCCAGTAAACCACCAGAGGGTAATTTATCCAGATGGATGGAAAGAATAAAAAAATCATAAACTCAAATGGGCTTTCTTTTCCAATGCTAAAGCTAAGAAATAATACAGCAGCCATTAAAGCAGATATTAATATCGCGTTAAAAACAAAACTTTTAAGGTAAACATTTCTCATCGGACTTATTTCCGGTTGGTTTATTTTGTTCAGTTCTTTCCATGATTCAACTTGATTGAACACTGCAATGATAATACCAATAAGAATACCTTTAAAGATGACATCCGTGTGGAAGCCCTCAGACATGTATTTTATTAGAAAGAGGGATGCGGCAAAGCCAGTAACTCCAACCAGGGTCAATAAGAGAACATAGTTTCTATATATGTTCGCCCAGCCCATTTTGCTGTAATTCTGAATGCCTTTTCCTTTTTCTCCAGGTGCGAATTCTTCATCGATTGGAAAAGCTACCTTCATCCGCTTCGTTGCAAAGGCATTTGCGTTTGGACACCAGCCCATAATTTTCCGGATATTCTCAACAAAAGTGGCCGTCATCTCTCTAATTCCTCCTTCAGAATATTAAACTCAGATTCATTTCCTGGATAGAGCGTGATGTTCTTTGTTGCAATATCCAGCCGGATGTTTTTTGGATACCGGGATCTGCGATTGCTTCTATAGAAGATTGATATCAGGATTAAAAAAAAGAACATCGAATTAGTAATATGTAATACTGCTTCCTCCATGTCAGCGGAACGTATTATCTGGTCATGTAAACTCAGGAACTGGAGAAACCCGACCAGCAAAGTAAGGATAATTAAAACCAGATTGATCCTCCTGTATTTGTAGAGAACATTGTCAATTGTTTTTATATCAGTTATATCATGTTTCAGGATATTGATTGATTCGAAAAAAGAAGTCTTTATCACCAGCTTTTTTGGATCAATCGATACTTTGTTCTTATCGGACAGATTAAAAAATGCAATAAAAGTAAAATAAAGCAATATGATGCCAAAATAACTTGCAGCGGTTCTATTTAAATAATTTACAAAAATTAAAATGAAGGAAAAAAAACCAAGAACTAATATAATTGCAAACTTGTGCCAGTCAAACATATCAAGAGGTAAATTTACATTATTTGCTATTCCACCATTGGCCCTGGCTTGATTTTTATTGGAATTGTATATCCCACTTTCATGAACTTGCACAAACATTCTCTCCTTTAATGGGCACCAACCAATCGTTTTTCTTAAGATATATTCTATATTTATCGTCATGCCAGACTCCTCAACTTCCCGAACAGCTCATCAGCCAGCCTCGTCGGGTCATCTGTCTTTTCAAGCTTAATTTTCATCTCATCCGCGAAATCCCACAAGAGCTCAATGCACTGAGCGTATCTTGTACAGGCGCCGCAGTTCCCCTCATGTTCGTACCACACCTGCATCCCGTGCTTTGCAGATACGAAAATAATGGCGCTTGAATTAAACGGCGCCGAGTGACCGAACAGGATACCTCGCTCTGCATTCACCTTCTCTACCTCTATCTGGTTTGCCCCCGCCATCTCAAGAAGCGTCTTTCCTATCCGTTCATCCATGGTTATGAGCGCCCGAGATACTGCCTGCTTGGATATATCGAATAAGCGCGCTATATTCATATTGGGAAGACCGCCGCGCCGCAGCTTCCAGAACTCAAACTGCTTGTCGTTTAAAGGCAGGAACATAGTGTCAACATACGTATGTTGACTATTTATAGATTTCTGCAAATCCTCTCCTTCAAAAGATTCGATAAGCAGTGCCGCTGGTTTCACTTTATTGGAACCGTTTCGCCTCTAGTATCAGGTAAAATGTATCTATCGTTTCACCCGTAAGAAAACTGAGGCGCAAACTATGTACTGTAAATATGAGGTGATAAAATGAGGAAATCAATACTAAATGGAATATCTATAGAAACTGTGTACGCAAGAAAAGACATCCAAATAAGTTGTCGCGGCTGCATGGAAGGGGATTATAAATGCTGAATGCACCGGAATTTGAGGAGAAGAAAACTTAAACAGTAGAGCAGTCATGTAGTAATTTGACTTAAGGGGTATTTCGATGGTCTCAAGGAAAACTGGATTATTGGTACTGGCGGGCGCTGTGCTGATGGTAGCAGGCGTAATCGTCACAAGCATGCTGCTTGCTACAAAGCCATCGATCATCCAGATAAACGATGGTTCTTTTAAAATCCTTGAACTTCCCTACACCTATACCAAGAACGATGTATACGTCCTGGTTATCGGCTCGACAATTGGCGGCATGATGCTCTCGTATATCCTCACAAATTTATTTCCAACAGGAAAAAGCGAGGTTAAAGAAATGATAACGATAGAAAAACCAGCACAAATCCCTGCCCATAATACTGATATGCCTGTTATTGCAGAGCATGTCAAAGAAGGGGCGCAATTAATCGAGGCAGTCTTAACCGCATTGGAAGGCGATGAGAAGAAACTGGTCAAAGAAATCGCAGACCATGGCGGCGAAATGCTTCAGAATGAACTTGTACTTTCTTTGAATTTCTCAAAAGCAAAGGTCTCAAGGATGCTGACTGATCTTGAAAAGAGAGGCCTGGTGGTGAAAAAGCAATATGGATTGACCAACAAAGTTGCTCTGTCTGACAAACTGAGGGGTGAAAAGAATGAAAAATAAGATGATAACGGGGGCAATAATAGCAATAATATTGTTATCCGCGGCTATGCTATTCTGGTATTTTAGCCCATCAAAAGTCAGCATTGCAAGCATAGATGCGCCCAAAGAAATCATGATAGGACAGTTGGGCGAGGTTGGAATCAACCTGCAAAACAATGCTTCAGAGGATGTAAATGTAACTATAAACGTGAAAAATGCGTTTGTGGATGAAAAAGGAAACAGTTTAAAGGGATTCACAATTTTGGCATATGGAAATTTAAGTAATATGTCCAATTATATATCCTCCGACGTCATAGACCAATCCCGGCAAGAAGTCCTGTTAAAACCCGGCATTAACAGCATAATTGTCAGCATAGGATATCAGGTACCAGGCGCGCAAAACGTAGTGGTAGAGATATACCATCAAGGAAAACTTGCAGCATCCAGTACGATAGAAATCAATGTCCCAAAACCGAAAGTTGAGCTGTTTCTTTCGCCTTATGAAAGCGCAAATGGAACTATTGAGATACATGCCGTTTATGGTTATTTACAACTCACTGGAAAAGGAAATGCACCGGGTGTTATGGTTAATATCTCAGTAATAAATGAATCAACAAATACCACAGTTAAAACGGTTATAAGGAGGTATTCATTAGATTCCGGGCTGCACCAATCAGAACCTCTTGTAACCTGGGAACACCGCAATAGCACCTATGACCCTGTGATAGGAGCGAGAACAACTATCGATACCAAAACATACGCGCCTATAGTAGTCATCGAACTTGCTAAGGATAAACCATCCACTGAGAAATATGTAATGGCCCCTATTGTGGTAAAAGGTAAGATAGGAGAAATATACAGAGTGGTTGTAACTGCAACGTGGATTGATCAGGTGGTAAGTTCTGAAATGAGGATACCTTCATCTCCTCCTCTGTCCTAGGTAATTACATGACAACCCCGCTCTGGCGCAACCCTAAACTCTACGGCTTGCTGGGTCTCATCCTCGTAGCAGGTCCCACACTTTTCTTCTTTTTTGCAGGAATTCCCGGAACACAGGTTAGTGAATCAGAAGATGCCGGCGGCAACAGGACAACTGTTACGGAAACAGTCTGGATAGATGCATTTAAC
Source organism: Candidatus Methanoperedens sp. (assembly GCA_041491305.1). Lineage (GTDB taxonomy): Archaea > Halobacteriota > Methanosarcinia > Methanosarcinales > Methanoperedenaceae > Methanoperedens. The sequence goes on along the minus strand of JBGPUU010000020.1, from coordinate 15,190 downwards.
CCTTTTCTCCTTGTCTTTGTCATTGGAGCCGCAGTAGCCGCATGGGGATGCTACCGGAGCACGCTCATGGCATGGGCCGGAAGTCTTTTCGTCCTTGTTTTCTCGATACTTGCAATGTTCAGCATTGGATTACTCACTCTGCCGGGCGCTGTGCTGCTTTTGATAGGCGCTGGATTCAAGACTGTCAACAAGAACATATAGATAAAATAGGGATTTGAAGAAAATATTAGCCACAGGGGCGCAAAAAACACAGAGAAATAATAACTCCGTGACCTCCGTGTCTCGGTGGCTATTTTGCTTTTTGATTTTCCTGGCAAGAAATTCTAAAGGCGGTCCTCTTAGAGAGGATTAAACCAATATCTTTTTTATGCCAGACTCCACTATGAGCCAGAGAAAACCATGCCATTTACAATCTTAAAAAAACAGGAGCTTGTTCCCACAATTCACCTGATGGACATAAGCGCGCCGCGCATTGCAAAAAAGGCGCAGCCGGGACAGTTTGTCATACTAAGGATTAATGAAACCGGTGAAAGAATACCGCTAACTATTGCGGATTTTGACAGGAAAAAAGGAACTATAACCATGATTTTCCAGGCAGTCGGGAAAACAACAACGCAATTGTCTTCCCTGAAAGCCGGTGACGAACTACTTGATTTCATAGGACCGCTCGGGAATCCTGCGCATATCGAAAATTTAGGAACCGTAATCCTTGTCGGCGGCGGTGTGGGTGTAGCTCCCGTTTTTCCGCAGGCGCGTGCTTTTAAGGAAGCCGGGAATAATGTTATCTCGATTATCGGGTCACGCAGCGCGAATCTTCTGCTCTGGGAGGACAGGATGAGGGAAGTCAGCGATGAGCTGTATATCACCACCGATGACGGTACAAAAGGTCATCACGGGTTTGTGACCGATATTGTGAAAAAAATTCTTGAAAATGGCACGAAAGTTGACAGGGTTGTTGCCATCGGACCGCCAGTAATGATGCGGGCTGTTGCTGGTGTTACAAGACCTTTCAACGTCAAAACGATAGTGAGCCTGAATTCCATAATGGTGGACGGGACTGGCATGTGCGGAGCATGCCGCGTGCTTGTTGGCAACGAGACAAAGTTCGCCTGCGTGGACGGACCTGAATTCGATGCACATCTTGTGGATTTTACACTTTTGATGAACCGGCTTACGATGTACCAGCCCGAAGAGAAGCAGGCATTTGAAAAGTACAAATGCGAACGTGAGGGATGCACATGTTCGATGAACCCGTCAAAAAAGGTGGATTAATTATGGTTTCATCAAAGTTAGAGCGCCAGAAAATGCCCCAGCAGGAGCCGTGGATTCGCCGCGCCAATTTCAAGGAAGTGGCGCTTGGTTTCACAGCAGAGCAGGCTGCAGCGGAGGCAAAAAGGTGCCTCCAGTGCAAAAAACCCAAATGCATGGAAGGATGCCCTGTTGAAGTGAAAATTCCCTCTTTCTTAAAATACGTGGCAGAAGGCGATTTTGAAAACGCAATAAAAGAAATAAAAGCAGACAATGCCCTCCCTGCCGTATGCGGCCGCGTATGCCCGCAGGAAACCCAGTGCGAGCAGGCATGTATATTGTGCAAAAAAGGAGCGTCAGTCTCGATAGGCAGGCTTGAGCGCTTTGTCGCTGATTTGGAACGAAATAAAGGCGGAGAGGTTCCCACCATGCCAGAACCTACTGGAAAAAAGGTTGCAGTGGTAGGCTCAGGACCTGCGGGGCTTACAGCAGCCGCAGACCTTGCAAAAATGGGTCATTCGGTGACGATTTTTGAAGCGCTTCATGAAGCCGGCGGCGTTCTTACATACGGCATCCCGGAATTCAGGCTTCCCAAAGAGATTGTGAAAGCTGAAGTTGAATATGTAAAGAAACTTGGCGTTACGATTCTTCTTGATTCCGTGATAGGCAAAATCGATACAGTGGATGACCTCCTTGGCGAATTCGATGCCGTCTTCCTTGGCACTGGCGCCGGACTGCCGATGTTCCTGGATATTGATGGCGAGAACTTAAACGGCGTGTATTCCGCAAACGAATTCCTGACCCGTGTGAATCTCATGAAATCATATAAATTCCCTGAGTATGATACACCCGTAAAGAGGGGAAAACGCGTGGTTGTGGTCGGCGGCGGGAATGTTGCCATGGACTCGGCAAGATGTGCACTGCGCCTGGGCGCAGACGAGGTCACAATCGTTTACAGGCGCGGGGAGGAAGAAATGCCGGCGCGGGCTGAGGAAATTGAACATGCTAAGGAAGAAGGAATAAAGTTTAGGCTTCTTACAAATCCTGTCAGGCTTATCGGAGATGCCAAAAACTGGGTCACCCAGATTGAATGCATCAACATGTATCTTTGCGAGCCTGACGAATCTGGCAGATGTAAGCCAATGCCGCAGGCAGGGTCGGAGCATAAAATCGAAGCAGATGTTGTGATAATCGCTATCGGAACATCACCTAACCCACTTGTGCCGCGAACGACTGAGGGTCTTGAGATTACAAAACACGGAACGATTATAGCGAAAGAGAACGGCTCGACTACCAAAAATGGAGTTTATGCAGGCGGAGATGCAGTAACAGGCTCTGCGACAGTAATCAGCGCTATGGGTGCAGGAAAAATAGCGGCGCGGGCGATATATGAGTTTTTGAGGGTAAGATAATAAAGTAAGAATATTGTTTCAATTTTTTGAAAACTCCCTGAGTACGTATACTTCTCTACCCGCATTTCCGTTCTTGAGAGTGGGTAATAATCAGGTATTAATTAGCCACTTTATTCAAAACCCAGATATTGCCATTTTCAAATGTTGCAGGGCGATTTCCACCACTTAGAAGGCTAATATGAATTTCGTTATCACTGAATTCCCGTAGGAGTCCTTCAGTTCTGAAAACCTGCCCATTGTGAGTCCCTACAAAATCAATCCAAACCGGGTCTTTATCCCAATCAACTTCATATGTACCTTGTTGCTTCACCCGCCAACTTCCACTGTTTGGATTGACGCCGCCACTTTCTGAGATTGCAGGCTCTCCATGGGGTCCCGGAACAGGAGGATTAGGATCATACTCATAGCTCTTAATCACAAAGGTACTATTTTCATAAAATGTAATCGTATTCCCATCATTGCCCTTCCATTCACCAACGATTTCTAAGCAACCGCTTACAAATAAAAATCCGGTTAATACCAATAGAACCAGGAAAGATTTTGTAAAGTTTACCTTTTTTAAATTCTCCAGTGAAATATCAAACATACCATCACCACTATCAAAATAAGTTAGGTTATTTATAATTTTTTCGTTTCACTTCCTCTATTCGAATATCTTGTGGTGGTTCCGGCTTCCGGCAGGTCAGATGCTCTTGACGCTCTCCCATAAGAGTCCAAAATATTTTCCTATCGTAAACCTAATATCACATCCATCAAGTATAGATATTCATGAAATACCCACCAACCAATCTCATTCAAGCTGTCGGTCTTGCGGATGCATGGGCGCAGGCTGTGAATTTTGTAATGAAAAACGGTATGGAGATAAAGACAGAATACGGGCCGATGTCGAAAGACATTTGTTCTGTCATCGAAATCCGCGAACCCTATATAGAGCCGATGCTGCATCCCCAGTTTCCCACAAAGGAATTGCATGTAAGAGAGTACCTGAAGCAGTGGGAACGGGGTTATGACTGGAAGAAACAGGGATTTGAGTATAACTACATGGACAGGCTGATAAATTATCCTTCGCGTGGAAAGGATGTAGACCAATTAAAAGCGATAAAAGACCTCCTTCCGCAGGGGGTCTCGCGCCGCCGGCAGGCCATCACATGGATACCTGAGCGAGACCTTTTCGTAAAGGAAGACCAGCCGTGTCTCCAGAGGCTGTGGGTCAGAAGCATTGGTGATGGTAACGCCGAGATGCACTGCATGTGGCGCTCGCGTGACCTTTACGCTGCATGGAACAGCAACATGGTGGGCCTGCTCACGATGATAAAACGGGAAGTGCTTGAACCAAATAATCTGAAACTTGTGAAAGTGGTGGATTTCTGTAACTCGCTGCACATCTATGAAGCTGACTGGGAATCCGCCTCGAAGGTTAAGCCGCTGCCCAAAAGCCCGCAGATGATGAGGTATTGATATCGGTTTCAGGTTTTCATGCCCTCATAAGTCGCATGTTCCTTCCTGACCACAGGCACGAATTCCCAGCCATTATCCTCAATGGTCTTTACAATCGGGTCGCGAACCCTGTTCACATCGAACTTATACTCATAAATTTTTCCGGGCGTCCCGTCTTCCTTTATCCCGTACTGCACTTCCCATGACTTCTGGAAAAGAATCCTGCCCCTGAAAAAAGCTTTCTCAAATGCCACACGCGGCTTTAGAGCGCCGTCAGTCCCGGCATACCAGCGCACGCTTCCAGTCTCCTCGCAGTAGCGCGCAGATTTTCGGGACTCATCCAGCAAAAGGTAAGCGCGGTATGTTTTGCTCAGCCGCTCTTTGGACAATATGGCATACCACGTTGCATCCACGATTTTCCATTCAACGAACAGGTCGGTTTTAGCATCCGGTTTTATGATATACGGGAGATCGGGAGAGTTCAGCGCAAGTAGTTTTTGTTTAAGCTTTTCTTTGCTTATCTGCGGGATTTTTGGTTTTTTCTTGCCGCCGAGATACTCAAAGTAACCCAATGCATAAATCATTGCAGCGATGCCCATAAGCGCACCGAACAAACCTGCTGCAATACCGAGAATCAATGCAAGCTCCATAACTTATCCCGTGATTAGTAATAATGCTTTCATGACAATGAGCCGGATGATAACGTAATCAAAAAAAGCCCGGTTAAAAATCGTTTTCCATATTTATTTTATCTCCTCAGCGCACTTACCGCGCTGTTGACCATTTCAGCCCACTTCTTCGTATCACGCATTCCCCCGAACTTGTATTTTTGCCCTCCCGTATATACTGTCAGGCTTGCCCATCCGCTTTCCACGTTTGTAATCTCGGCAAGCGGAATTGCAAAATATTCCTTTGACTTTTCCGCATCTTTCGGGTTCGGGATGAAAATTCCGCCGGGCAGCGCTGTCCCGCCCACGCCCTGTAAGGCGCTTGCCTTGAAAATCAGCCTCATGTTTGTAAGAGTGAGTTTGCCGTTAGTAGAAGACATCATTCCTTTGATATAAGAAATAGGGAAAAATCCCGTGTCTTTCAGCGCGACCTCACCTGAATAATCCTGAACCATTCCCTGCGTTTGCGATGGAGGCGCAGGAGCATTTGAAGGCTGTGCCCGTGGTGCCGCCGCAGATTTGCCAAAACTATACCCGCAGTTCGTGCAGAAATTTGCGCCTTGCGCTATAGGATTTCCGCACCCAGGACAGAACTGCGGCGAAATTACAACAGGCGCGCCGCATCGTGAACAGAATTTATCGCTATCACGAACAGCAGCTCCGCAACCGGAACAGTTCATTATCTCACCTCGATTTCAGGATACTTCTGACAATTGTGGCAATAGTAAGCCTGGTATTCTGGAATGTACGTCATCGGTTTTCCGCAGGAAGGGCAAAACCTGGTTTCAGCCGCTGTTTCCCGGGTTAAAATCGCCTGCACCTTTCTTCCCTCCGAGTCCTGCCACTTCTCACCCACGTATCCGCCTGCAACTCCCATGAGGAATGATACTATAATTCCAAGACCGCTGATCCCGGGTAAGAATGAGGCGATTGCGCTTGCAATTCCCGGCTCTATTATTGTCCGCCCGGGTGATTTTTTACCGATTATTACGCCTCCGGCAAAGTAGGAAAGAAATATGAAGAGGTACGAAACCGCAAGTGACCCTGCAACAGCGCCAGCAATCAAACCGATATACGCAAGCACAATAATGACTATTGTGCCAATTCCAACCCATTTGAAATCTATTTTCATTATAACCACATCCTAGCTCAATTTAGTTCCGCACTTATCACAGAACTTCTCATTCTCTGCAACCTGGTCACCGCACCTTGGGCAGAACTTCGGTTTTGAAACAATTTCAAGTTTTGCGCCGCATTTTTCACAGAATTTAGCGCCTGCTGGATTGGGAGCGCCGCATTTAAGGCAGGTTATGGCTCCCGGCTGAAGCGATGAACTCATTCCTGGAGCAGGCGGCCGTTGGGGCGGCGGGGGCGGTCTTTTAATTCCTGAAGCGCCGGTACCTGAAACCACCTTCCCCGCAGACTTTCCGCCTCCAACCACTTTGCCAATTATGGTCTTTACAACTAATACCACAATGCCAACACCAACTGCGGCTAAAATGATATCAACAATGTCACCCCCGGCCGTGACCGGTTCAAGAGTGGCGAATACTCTTCCAGTTCCCCCTGCCGCCACCGTTGTGGTCCCGGAGTATTCTTCGTATCCGTCTTTTGTCAGGGTAACCGAATAAGGACCGGGTGGAACATCAGGTATGGTCAATGGAGTTACTCCTATGTTTTGCCCGTTAATTGAAATACTGGCCCCGGACGGGGCGGAGTTTATAGAAATGACACCGAGAGATGACTGGTAGGTTGTTTCCCCTGATGTAGTAACGCCTGTTTGAGGATTGCCAGTAGAAGTGGTAACGGTTAGCTGTTTAGAGGAAACTGGTTGTCCATTTTTAATCGATACTGAATTGTCAGGCAGGTTTGAAATGCCATAGGTGCTTATCACAGCGGCTCTCAGCTCTTTGAAGCCGGACAGGCTTTTATCCAGATCATTCATATCTCCCCGTGCCTGATCCATGTCAAAGGAATCAATTATCCCGTCCTTATTCGTGTCCTTTCCAAATAGGTCCACAATTCCGTCGTCATCCCTGTCAAGAGCAAAACTCTCATAATAGCCGTCGCCATCGTAGTCCATAAAAACGAGTTCAGGGTTTCCGTTTCCGTTTTTATCGAGTGATAGGGATTTCACTTCTGCCCCGGCTGTGATGCCTGTAAAAATCCCCAAAACAATCATGACCAGCAGCATTTTAATAACCAGTTTTTTCATCATACCTGCTCCTCGCTAATCAAGAGTGAGCGTACCCCACGCTCGCATATACGTTGAAGTCCATCTGTCATAGCTTTTAACGGCTCTAGTTCTGTCAGAGTCGTAGGCATCCAGTATATCAGCGTTTATGCGCACGGGCAGCGAAATCTTATGGTTTTCAAGGAATGGTCGCCACTCCGTTGCAGAAATTTTAATCACAGATGGTATAATTATCGGCGATTCATGGTCGCCCCACTTTTCCCCGCCAAGAAGGGTTGGCGCCGTATTATCTACCCCTATTGTCATCAAAGTCAGTTCTTTCATTTTAGGGTCGTTCCCAAACCTCTGCTTATACTCATCGAATATGTAACTGTTTACATCGGAACAGCGCCCGATCCTTCCTTTGCCGTGGCTGTAAAACCAGTCCACTATCCGTCGATCGGGCATTGAACTACCGTCTGACTGTCTTGGAACTCCGACGGTTGACGGGTGCGTACCATAGTGAACGTCATTCCTGTAACCCATTTCAGTCCAGTTCCACGCAAAACCCCGAACTCCTGCCTTGACGATGTCACTATCATACCAGTCAAGCAGGGTCTTGATATTATCCGCATTTCGCACATAATGATCTTCTACCGTGGCATACACAATTTTACCAAGATTGTCATTAGGCTTTACGTCTTTTATCTTTAAGTCTACTTTATCATCATCCTTCTGCCACCTTGTTCCGATATGAAGACAATAAACCTTGCTCGGGTCGGTGTTCAGGATAAATTTCCCATTTTGGTCCGTGGTCGCTGAAACACCTGAAACGGTGCACGTGTTATCTGTATAAGCATCAATGGGAACACCTGAAATGGGATAATCTATATAATCCACAACCTGCCCGGTTATACCGGCGGCAGGCGATACCGTGATTGCAGCTTTGGCTGTTCCCTTTGCGTGCGTGACCGCAAGAGTGACGCTTCCGCCTGTGAAATCCGGCTTAGTTATTTTAGGTGCAGTGTAACTGATGGTTACCGTTCCTGCACTATCGGTCACACCATTTGTATTCCATGTGGATTCACCGGAGCCCGAATCGATGGTGCCGCCGCTTTCGATATCTGCCGTGATATATTGTAGCTCTACTCCGACTGTTTCTCCTGAAAGCGGGGTGCTCGTGCCGGAAACAGTGCTCTCTAATGTGTAAACGAACGTAATTTTATCCGCGCCATTCGCAACCACGTTTGCACTGGAAGGGGTTATTGAAAATTTATAATCTGTTTGTGGTGTTGTTTTTGTACCCTGGGTATCACATGTCGTCACTTCGCCCAGTTTCAGCCTGTACTGGCAATAGTTATTCTGTGCAGTTACATAATCCTGGTAAGCTTTTGTAATAGCAGGGTCTGTTGCAGGATTGGCCGATTTACTGAGCGCGTCCATATACTGTTGATAGGCTGCAATCTGGTAGTCGTATAATTGTTTTTTACAGCCTGCGATATCACCCGTGTCGCACGGACCCGCAACCGCCTGGGTAGAAGTGTCCTGGGCGTAAACGACATCAACGGCATAAAATAAGGACAGAACCAGAACCCACAACAGAATTCCAGTTCTCATGTTTTATGTTCCCCTTTTATTTTTTCTTCTTACCAGGAACATCGCGATGCCAACTGCTGCAATCAATGGCAGTATTTCAAATCCCGGCACTTTGACCGTGACTGTGTCAGCATTTCGTTCAAGTCCACCGCCTTTCGCAGTCACATAACCGTATATTGTAGTTCCTTTTGGAATTTCACTCGGAACCGGATTCTCGAATACGAATGGCTGATACGGAGGATAGATGGTCGTCACTTTTCCCAAATCCCGTTCCTGGCCCAGCACCTTTATTTTGACATAAATATCAACCGGCTCATTGAATCCGCCGCTGGGCATAACAGTCAATGTCAATCTCAACGTATCACCGGGATTAACGGTTAAACTTGTAGGCGAAATTCCAATAGCGAAATCCTTTGTAGCGCCGTATGTCGTAACTTCCGGTCCTGTTGCTGATACTGATGGTGTATATGTCGGGCTTATGTAAATTCTTGGAGTCTCACCTGAGGCCGTGCATGTCAGGCTGATGGATTTAACCTTGCCGTCACGCGGCGGCCATCCCGCACCCTCCGCGCCTACAATATCAATCGTTTTGGGTTTCGGCGAGAGTTTCATCAGATCAAACTCGTAGTTATACCATTCACCCTTCTGCGTCTTTATTCCAAAATCAGTTATACTTGACCCGGTCGGGTCCATGAAATAAAAACCGGTCCAGAACATTCGAATCGGATCCCTGGGGTCTTCACCGAGATTGCCATGCAGCACTCCGTTTACGTCTGTGTAGCGCGCGAAAACCGCTATCGGAGCTTCCCTGCCATTAAATCCCGTTCCGCTTAGCGCCTGCTCATCAGCCTTTACGGTAGCCCGAAGATTTAGGGCCAAACATCCGGATACGTCGGCATTGAGGGTTTGCATTATTCCGATATTGTTGTTGCCGCTCTTGCTCAGGAATCGGATACCGTCTGATTCCGCAGTTACCTCGCCCTTTCCGTCTGACGCCTTAAACCATTCCATAATCGTCCAGCTACCCAGACCGCCGGAGAAATCCCCGTTTTTAATCATTTCACCGCCAGATGGTTTAGTTGGAGTTGCGGTGACAGTGGGAGTAATTGTGACTGTTGTAGTTGGGGTAGCCGTGCCAGGTATCATATATCCTGAATAATACCCGCCGCTGCTAACAACAGCCGGTCGCGGCGACATTCCGCTTGGCAGGAAGTACATTGTCGGGTAATAACCGCCCTTGTACTCCTGTGTCCATGATATTCCGCCGTTGGTAGTATGCCAGATTGCATCCTGACCGCCTGCGTAGCCCTCGTAGGAATTGCGGAAATAAACACTTACAATCCAGTCAGGACTTATGTAAATTGAATTCCATGTCGCGCCGCCGTTTGAGGTGCGGTATATCCGGTATTTGCCTTCTGTCTTATTGTTATTGAGATACGCAGCTGCCCAGCCGTCATTGGCATTGAGCATGAAAATGGACGGTGTTTCTGCACCATTGTCCTCTGTTACCCACGGGAACTCAGGATTTGCACTCCAGCTCATGCCTCCGTTGGTGGTGCGGAATTGCCGCTTGTTTGTAGCTATGAAGCCATTGGAAGCATCAACAAACTGAAGAGTGTTGCCCGAAAGGTATTGTTCATAAGTAGTATTCAGCGGAAGCTCAGCCCCTGACCAGGTAGCTCCGCCGTCTGATGTTGTATAAACGTATGATTGACTTGAGACATAAACTTTATCGGGGCTGACTACGGAAAGTCCCCAGAGGGGCACGTAAACCTGGTAGTTCATCGATTTCATGAAGTTGTCGTTAAAGCTCGTCCACGTCCGTCCGCCATCGCTGGTCTTTCCAATCCACATATCAACCCCAAATCCTATGAAACCTCCTACAGCCCAGCCATTCAACGAGTCTGTAAATTTGAATGCCTGTATATTGGAGCCGCTTTTTGTATCAGTCCAGGTCTTTCCGCTGTCAACTGAGTACAAAATCCCTCCGCTGCCGCTAACAATGCTGTTCTGGTCAAGGACGTATACTGTACCAAAACTTCTACCGAAATCAACATTTTCCCACGCAGCTCCATAAACCGCTCCGGAGAGCAGCAACAGGGCGCAAATGCAGTATAAACTAACTCTTGTCACTCGCTTTACCATCATACCAAATACCTCTAATTAATGAATAATCATTTAAAACTATATAATATTATGCTGCCCTTTTTTATAGTCCTGAAATTCCTGAATTTACATAACCCCAGGCGGAGGTATTATCCTCTAAACCCTTGCATATTCTTCCATGAATTTTGTAATCTGGTCGTTGTTCCCGATAACAGCAAGCGTCATCCCCTCTTTAATTACAATCGAAGGATCTATATCCGTTGTAATCTTTCCATCTTCTTCAATCCCGATAATTGTGCATCCTATCCTGGAACGGATACAGGCTTCCGATATTCTCTTACCTGCAAGGTGTGAATCTTTTGTAACACGGTATCGTTCTATTTCAAGCCCTTCAAACATCATTATGGTCTCTTCAATCTCACGCCCGAGTACTATGCGGGCGAGCATCTGCGCAGCCACTATAGAAAGAGAAGCCACATAATCCGCGCCCGCCCTGTAAATCTTATCAATGGACTTTGTGGCATTTGCCCTTGCAATGATTATGCAGTGCGGGTTCAATGTTCTTGCTATGAGAGAAGTGAAAATAATATCGGTATCATTATTCAGGACGATGATGACCGAAGTTGCGTTCTTAAGGTCGGCACGCTTCAGGACTTCTTCATCGGTTGCGTCACCTGCGATATATTTGAAATTTTTATCCCTGAATTTTGCTTCATTCTTATCAACTACGACAAAACTTACACTGGCTTTTTCAAGGACACTGGCAATGCTCACCCCCACATCCCCGTACCCGATGAGAATAATATGTTTTTTCATAAAGGGGCACGCCCCTTTATGGTGAATAGGGGATATTTATATCCCCTTCGTTTGATAAAACTTTCCAAAAGTTTTATCATAGAATCACCGCGTCATTTTTTTTAGTGCTTCAAGCTGTATTTCATTACCGACCGCAAGAAGTATGGAATTTTCTTTTATCGAGTCTTCTGGCTGCGGATTCAATGATAATATGCCGCCTGCCCATAATCCAACTATATTTGCGCCTGTCTCTGCCCGTATACGTGCTTCTTTTAATTTTTTGCCGATTAGAAGGCTTCCCGGATAAATGGGTAGTTCCACAATACTCAGGTTTTCAAAGAATTTCGTAGCCCCTGCAAGATGGTCTGTGAGCGGGTCGATGGCTTTTCTTCCGATGTATGTCCCGAATAATGTTTTCGGGGAAATAACCTGGTCTGCCCCGGCGTATTTCAGGTAAGCTGACCTTGCTATGTTTTCAACAAGAGCTATTACTTTGATATTGCAGAGCTCCTTGGCCGTCAGGATTATGCTGGCATTTTTTTCATCACTCTGGTTGGCTATCAACATCTTTGCTGAGATTATATTGGATTTCAGCAGCACGTTATCGTCTGTCGCGTCACCATGAACGGATATTATTTTTCTTTTGATTAACTGCGCAACATTCTTTTCATTATCATCAATTACAGCAAAAGGAATCCCGTACTCGTCAAGTTCTGTGATAAGGGTTTCAACAATCTGGTTGTAGCCGCATATTATAATGTGGTCCCGAAATGCAGCAGGCACTTTCGCGGGCAGCTCTTTCCTGATAGTTTGTTCAAGCCATGGGGTGACCACCAGGGGGAAAAGCAATGCGAATATCATTATTACGCCTGAAAGTGCAACAACAATACTGAACAGGTGCCCAATGGAGGAATTGAAATAAATGTCGCCGTACCCCACTGTGGTCATGCTCATTATGACCCAGTAAATTGCGGTTATGAAATCGTAATTCCTGTTCTCGTATGTGCGCATCAGGTACTGGAAAACCAGGCCGTATGATAAAACAAGAAATGTAAAAATGGAAATATAAACAATAACGGATTTACTTATTCGAAGCTTAAACATCCAATTAGTATTATTGTATTGATGAGTTAATAATATTAACTGGATGGATGGCTAATTCCTCATGCTCGTAATCGGACTCGGCATCCTCCCGCCGCGCAATATGAAATCACGGGAACTGAACGTGCTCACGTCCATCACATATGTTTCACCGAGCAAGCCCCCGAAATTTACATAATCCCCTGCCTTTTTTCCCGGGACAGGAATGAGCCGCACGCCTGTTGTTTTCCCGTTCACCACGCCTATCGAAAGCTCATCCGCAATTATAGCAGATATGGTTTCAGCAGGCGTATCGCCGGGAATGGCTACCATATCAAGCCCCACAGAACATACTGCGGTCAGGGCTTCAAGTTTCTCTATTGATAGCGCTCCTGCCTTCACTGCTTCATTCATGCCAGAATCCTCACTCACCGGGATGAAAGTGCCGCTAAGTCCGCCCACATTCCCCGATGCCATGGCACCGCCTTTCTTCACAGCATCGATAAGCAGAGCCAGTGCGGCTGTGCTGCCAGGAGCACCCATTTTCTCAACGCCCATCATTTCAACTATGCCCGCTACCGAATCCCCGACCTTTGTGGTCGATGCAAGCGAAATGTCAACTATCCCGAAAGGCACGTTCATATTTCCGGCAAGTTCCCTGCCTATCAGTTCGCCGGCTCTTGTTATCTTAAAAGCCGTGCGCTTGATGACCTCGGAAAGCGCAGTCAGGTCGCAGTCTTTGTTCTTTTCAACCACACTTCTCACAACACCCGGGCCGCTTATGCCTATGTTCAGTGAAAAATCAGGCTCCCCGATGCCGTGAAACGCCCCTGCCATGAATGGATTGTCCTCGGGGGCGTTTGAAAATATCGCAAATTTCGTGCATCCGATGCCGTTTTCTGTCCTGCTTGAAATTTCCTTGAGGGTTTTTCCAAGTTTGATAACCGCATCCATGTTCATCCCTGAAACTGTTGAAGCGACGTTCAGGAAAGCGCATACCCTTTCGGTGCCTGATAACACTTCAGGAAGCGAGTCTATAAGCAGCGCGTCCGCTTTTGTTATGCCTTTCTGGACAAGCGCGCCGTACCCGCCGATAAAATCAATACCTGCATCGCGTGAAGCAGCATCAAGCGTCTGTGCAATCTGAACCGGCGCATCCCTTTCCGCGCATGCCTCGACAATCAATGAAACCGGGGTTACTGAAATCCTTTTATTGATTATCGGGATGCCGTATTTCTCTTCAAGTTTCCCTGCTTCCGAAACAAGTGTACGTCCATAATCCGTGACGCGGTCGTAAACGTTTGACTTGAAAACCTCGATGTCAGAATGGATGCAGTCTTTCAAATTGATTCCAAGCGTCACCGTCCTTATATCAAAATTATGATAAAGGGTCATTTTGACTGTTTCCATGACCTCTTCGATAGAATATTCCATGGCTCACACCCGGTGCATCGCTTTGAAAATATCCTCATGCTGGACCTGGATGGATAAGCCCATTTCCTTCTCTATTACTGAAAGCTCTTTTTTTAATTCAGGTATTGTCATCGAAGAATCCGACATATCTGCAAGCATTGTCATCACAAAATAGCCCTCCATGACTTTCTGGTTCAGGTCTTCGATATTGATATTATGCGTGTAAACCGCGTTTGAGATCCTGGCGATTATTCCTTTCTGGTCTTTACCGATGACGGTTATGAATACGAGGTATTTGGGCATGAGATTCTCCGGTGTGTTCACCCATATCCTGGCAGGATGGTTTAAATATTGTTATACGTGGAACCCGTTTTTGCGACAAAATTCTTTTGATGGAAAACTTTAAACCTAATCAGGTATTCTTTTACTGGATTTATTGGTACGAAGGACGTGAAAATTACTTAAATGTGGAAAGTCGAAGACGCAATAGAACTCTATGGCATTGAGCGGTGGGGTAATGGATTTTTTTCTTTTAATAAAAATGGTGATTTAATCGTCAAGCCAACAAAAAACGACGCCCAGGTTATTGACCTGAAAAGTGTCGTGGATAATCTCAACTCCAAAAAAATCGAATTCCCGATATTATTCAGGTTCCCGCAAATCCTTGAAGCCCAGATTAAAACATTGAACGGCGCGTTCTCCAGTTCGATTTCCGAGTACAAATACAACAGCACGTACCAGGGAATATTCCCGATGAAGGTGAACCAGCGAAAAGAAGTAATTGAGGAAATCGTAAAATCAGGGAAAAAATACAACATGGGACTGGAAGTGGGAACAAAAGCGGAACTGCTGGCCGCCCTGTCATTTGATTTAAGCCCTGATGCGCTCCTTATCTGCAACGGTTTCAAGGACGATGAATACCTGAGACTCGCACTGAACACAATAAAGCTGGGGAACAAAGTCGTAATCGTAATCGATGAATTCAACGAGACAAGACGGCTGCTTGAAATCTCAAAACAGATGGGGGTAAAACCGCTTATCGGCATAAGGGTGAAATTGTACTCAAAAGGAAGCGGGAAATGGGTCGAATCCGGCGGGGAATCCGCAAAGTTCGGTCTTACCACTACTGAAATACTTGAATGCATAAAAATCATTATCGAATATGGCATGCTTGACCAGCTGCAGATGCTTCATTTCCATATCGGCTCCCAGATAACCGAAATAAGAAGGATACAGAAAGCTGTCAAAGAGGCAGCAAGGGT
>JBGPUU010000019.1:0-35275 GCA_041491305.1 Candidatus Methanoperedens sp. | reverse complement strand
ATGAACAAGCCTGGACCTCTTGAGTTTTGAGATTGCCTCGTTTATGTCTTCGTTTGATATATTTTGGTCGTTCCTTTTTGTCACAGGGACAATTTGATTTTTCATTATCATTCTCTCTGCTGTATAATTATTTAAAGACTGCCATTCGATATCTATTTTTTTCGTGCACCATAGTTATCAATTTTGATAACTTTGGTGTATATAATTATTTGGCGATTTGAAATCAAAACCGCAGATGAACGCGGATGAACGCAGATTAATTTTCATGGTTTCCAGTTTTTATATCATCGTATTTATCATAAACCTGTTTTGAAATTCCGGCGCCGTCCCCGATGCCGGGCGCGCCGTCTGTCGTTTTGTACTGCGCCGGGGGGTAGCGGGAGATGAACCTGTCGGGGATGAGCGGGGGGAGGAGGGGGTGTTTTGTGAATTGGGTGGCGAAGGGGAAGCGAGACTCTGAGGGGGTGGGGTGAGGGGAAGAGAAGAGAAGCGTGTTATTTTTCAACAAAAAATACTTCCTGTGGGAGGATTTTTTAAATCGACATCAAGTCCCACGTCATCTTTTTTATAGAACTGTTCATCTAATATTCTGAAGTAGCCAATTTTACTTATTTCCAAATCTTCTGGTTTAGATGGCATCCATTTTTCAAATCGGATACTTACAGAATTTGCTGCTATGCGCTTACCGAGCCTTTTCACTGCATAACGTCTCTCCCATCTATCTTCTTTGGATAAAGCATCTTTAATATCCTCGGGTAATTTATTATCTAAAGACGAAATTATGAAGTGCTCTTGATGCTCATCACCCCTTAACAATTTCTTGATATTAACTGGTTTTTCATTATATTTATGACTGTACTCCGCATAAGCCTTTACAACTTTCATTGATTGTCCCAGTTGTCCCCTTACTGATTCAAAATAGCTAGAACCTAATTGATAAAATTTTTCTTCTGGTATTTCCAAACCATCTACAGAACTAAAACCTCCTACAGTAAAAGCAGTACATTGCAAAAGAATATCATCATAAACCATTCCAGAAAAAAGCTTTTTATCAGATTCAAGATTTACAATCTCAACTACTCCCTCTTTCTTTTCTCCATTACGATTGCATCGACCACAGACCTGAAAAATAGAATCCAAAGGCGCCCAATCTCGAATTATAAAGTCTACATCAATATCAACTCCAGCTTCGATACATTGTGTAGTCACAACTACGGGATTTTTTCCATCTTTAATGTAATCCTTGATTTTTAAAATCCGCTCACTTCTTTGAGACGGCGCAACAAGAGATGATAAGTAGATTGTAAGTCTTTCATGAATAACTTTTTCATCAATCAAATCCCTAATTTTTTTATAAATAAATTTACTGGAATTTCGTGTGTTTAATACTATCATCACTGATTTATCAGAATGTTTATTTAAAATAACAGGCAATTCTTCAATGAATTTTTCAATTGGTTTTTTCTCTGGTTTTATACTGATTTTTGTCCTTTTACGATTTTTAAAATAATCTTCATGATTTGGTACCATTTCAACAACACCATGGAAAAATCCTGGCTGTGTAGCTGACATTAATAAAACATGCGTGTTTCCCACCTCTGATAATTTCTTAAAGAAAAATTCAAAAGGCTTCCAGAGTTCCGAAGGTAGCGCTTGTATCTCATCAAAAATAATTATCGAATTGAAAAGATTATGAAAACGCATAAGATGTTTTGATTTTAATGAAAAAAGTGAATAAAGCAATTGATCAAAAGTAGAAACAACTATTTCAGAATTCCATATATTTAAGAAAAAATCAACCGAATTATCGCTTCTTTCTTCGGTGTCCAAACCGTCTTTATACTCAAAATCCGCTATCGAATACCTTGGCATATATAGCCGATCTTTGTGTTTTTCGTAAATATCACCTAAAAAATCTTTATAATTTTTATCTGTTTGTTCTATAATCGATAAAAAAGGGAGCGAAACAATAATCTTCGGTAAAAAACCTTGTTCTGCTTCTATTCTATTTCTAAGTTTTAAAGCCCATGATGCGGATAATAATGTTTTTCCAAGACCTGTTGGTAATGTAATCGAGTGTATGCGTTCATTTAATTTTAATGGAAAGGTATTTACGTACTTAATAGTTTCTTTATAAGCTTTATTTCGTTCATCATCTATCGGTCTATTTTTTTCTAACCCTTTTAGGTATATATCTACAAGATTATCTGGAATAGTAATGGGGTCTCTTTCATACTGTTCTGGGTTATCCGATGCAAGATATGCTTTATCAGATTCCAAGAGAATAGAATATAATAGAAGTGCTAAAATCCTTTGTTCGATTTGATAATCAGGCTTTATTTTTTCATATTTTCTATATAGTTTTCTGAGCTTGCTAGATATCGAATCAAGCACGTTAATATCAATATCTTTTCCCTCAGAAAGTTTAACATTAAAAATTTCATAATCAAATATTTCTTGATTCACATTATCAATTTGTTTTTTTAATAAATCCCAATTTATGTCAATATTATTTAATAGTTCATCTATACTTTTATACTCGCCATGATGTCCCTCGATTCCCAGAAATACTGCAAATGGTAGAAATGATTTCCAGCGTTCATCAAGCTGAGGATTTTTTAATGCCCATTTTTCTGCCATGTGCCATCCAAAAAACGCTGATAGGAGAGAATGTGATTTTTCTTTTTCGGTCCCCACATATTTAGTTCCCTTTATTTTGCTTTTTATATATTCTTGAAAAAAGGATGTACTTTTGCCAAAATCATGGCATACCGCCATTAGAATAATCATCTCTTCTATCTGATTTTTTGAAATTCCATTAAAACAGAGATTTTTTTGAGAGATAAGATATTTACTGGCCTTAGATACCTGATTGAGATGGTCACATAATCTTAGAGGAGTATGCAAGGAATGTGATATTAAATTATATTCCAAATCAACCATCTCACAGAAAAGTAATTACTTTGTCTTCAAATTGATAAGACTGACCTCTCATACTAACAGGAAGTGGTTTTGGAACCATATTTAACAGATAATTCTTGTAAGTGAAGGTTCTATCAGGTGTTCCTAGATGCGGAACCTTCAATTCTATAATATTATCTCCATCTTCCGGTTTAATTCTATCAAACAACAAAGAACAATCTTCTTTTCTAATTACAGTTGATATTTCTCTTTCTTTTGGTTCCAAAGGCAATGGCTCAGCAATTCCCTCAGATACGTATTTCAAATCCGCAAGAAACTCTGACAAACCCATGCACGGTGTATAAACTGATCTCTCTGTTTTGATTCTGGATATTAACTCATCCATAGAAAATTTTAAACTCACATAAAGGAGGTATGTTGGCTTCCTCAAAAGTTCCATTGGTATTTGAGTTGCCATATTCGATTCTGGAGGTCTCTTTAATTCTTTTGGAATCTTAGTTTTTTTTGGAATTTTAATGGAATAATTTATATCTCCGGGGCCATCTTGCCTGAAATTAGTTACATGAGTAATTGTTTTGATTTCTTCCTCGATAGCAATCCCAACTTTTAATTTATTCTCAGCAAAAGATTCAGAAACCTTTTCTTTTTTCACACCAAGAATAGCGCCTAATAGTCCTGCAATTGCCGTTCTTGGTGGAAATGGGTAAGAAAAAGATGACACATTACTGTAAGGTCTACGAAAATGACCATACTTTCCGCAATATCTAAAAACAATGATTGGAATTGATTCCATACCAACCCATCATTTTAGATAATCTATGTTAAGATTTTCCATCTTTATCTTACCGTCTATTGCAGTTATTGCTGAGATTAAATTATCTCCGTAAAGTTCTGCAAATTCTGGAGAAAGGCAATACTCTACCCGCTCTATTTTATCTTTAGCTTTCTTTAGGGCATTTATCAATTTGCTGAAATCAAGAGTATAGTCTCCAATTTTTCTGATATTTATATCTTCTTTAATTTCTGTTGTTGGTTTTAGTGTAATTTTTTCCTCTAAAGCACCGATATGGTATTCGGTTGGAACCTTTTTCTTTTCCCCATTTTCTTCAATCTCAATGTTCTCTTTATAAACAATGTTTAAAAGCAGCCTCGGCTGTTGATCACGTTTTGTACGAGTATGGGCTGAAGTTTCCCTTACACCTCTCCATAGCGCAATTTTAAATTTTTTAAGATCATCTTCACCAAGCTTCGTTGTTTTTGCTGCATTTTCGTTAGCAACCCCGTGAAATGCAATAAGTCCATAATGAATGGCATAATAGGTTGTAAAAGTACCTTGCTTCTGCTCGGATTGTTCTGCTTCACCTTTCGATCTGAATATGCTTGTGCCATGAAAAGTTACTTCTTCCACCTGATGAAGAGTTTCACCAAAATTAATCTGGATCGGTCCAGTAATTTTACTGGTTTCTCCCCACTCATCAGGATGCCCTTTAAAAGCAAGAGGACTTCCAAACATTCTTAGATCCACAAAATTCTCTAAAAGAGTATCCATCAGAGCTGTGCCTTCTATTTTCTTTTTATCCGTATTTTTAAGACGATCTATGACTCTATCTGTTAGGTTTACTGTTTTAGAACCTAATTTAGTAACCAATATCGAATCTTCTCCATCGGTTTGTGTTTGAATTATATAATCTCTAATAAACCTCTTCAATCGCACATCTGTTACGTAACATCTTTTCGTTACATCATCGATGCGTGGTCTATTCTCGTCAGGATCACCATTTGGATTTCCATTCTTAATATCGTATAGGAAGAGAAATTCGTTCCTATTTTTCAAAGTACTCATTATTAAATACCTCCTTTCTTTTCATCTGTTTGATTAGCGTTACTTTTACTTGGTAGATAATACCCCGATAGACTTTGTCCAAGACATAGATAATAAGGAATTTCTTTTCTGCTAATATCCCAGTTGGAAATATCAGCACCCAGAGCGGCAATTGCTTCAGATACACCTTTCATTTCATCCGACCAAGCGCTTTTAGGAGTGCTATAGTCATCCAGCTTTCTCCGTGTTTTGACACATATATCTGTCAAATCTTGGGGGGACAAATGCAGTCCTCTCAGCCATTTCAATGCATTGGTGGAAACCCCTCTAGCCATTTGAAAACTTACTAACTTTCCAAATAACAGACCCACCAAAAATGCATACTGTTTATCTTTCGTATCGAGACCCTTAGCTTCTGCGCTCAAAAAGCCATTTAAAGGTTTTAAACCTTCATGCCCTTCAAGGTATTTACTCACAAAGTTATCTCCTGAATTCATTTTAATCACCTCTATTTTTTCTAAGAATGAAAGCAAGTACACCATATCTCTAATGTTATTTTGAATCGAATAAATTGGCTTGTTTTTATCATCATCTGATAAAGCTCCTAAAAAATCATAGGATAATTTTGAGGAAAATTCAGCTAACAAATCCTTTAAAGGGTATTTCCTTCTAAGAAAAATGGCGCTTAGGATGTCAAGAGTATCAACGGATGAGGCTTTGAATGGTTTTCTTCCCTGGCTAAATTCTTGTTTTGAATATTTAGCGTCACCGAGCACATTCTTGAAGAGTCGAAGGTTACCGTCAAGTGGTGGATATTTTTTTGATTTCCACGGATGTTCATCCGGAAGAGTATCATTAATTTCGTTTACATATTTAATTGCATTAGAAATTTTCGAAAGTCTTGATGGGAGGACATGAGGTATAACTTTTCGGATATTTTGTACACTTTGACCATCTACTTTTCCAATCAAAAAAGTAATCGTAGCAACACTTTTATTTTCGGATAAATCTTTTAAAATGTTTTTTTCGGTCTGTTCCGCACTACGTACATCACTTCTTATCAGATTTAAATCAGAGGTAACAATTTTCAACCCCTCTTTCTTATCATCACTTTCAATCAAATGGGGAATTATTAAAGCCCTATGCCCGGAAATACTTTGAATAAGGTTTGGAAAAACGTGGAACTTTGCAACATATAACGCCTCCGCACAGGGTGCACAGATTGGGAAGGCTTTACCAGCATTTTCACTTTCAACGCCAGGGAAGAAGCCCGGTTTATCTACATTTCCAATATTTATACCGACTCCATCTCTTGAGAGCACATTTGGAAACAGTTCTCCTTCTTTGTTACACAAACTACACTTAATACCAGGTAAATTAAAAGATTTGGCTTTCTCGGTCTGATAGTTGATTCTCGGTTTATTTGCTAATGCCAGATCAAGAATTTCATTTATCTCAGAATTATATTTTCCATTAATCTTTACTGAAAAAATTTTGACTTTTTTAACATCGTTTGCCCACCTTACAGTATCAAGAAATGACTTCTTTTCTAGATTTCCGTCTTTATCCAATTCACCAATTTCAACTTCATTGGAGGTATATATTTTAACTAAATTTTGTAACCAGTCTGCATTATCTTCTTTCGATCTTTTTACAGTAGATTCGATAGTTGTTTTAAGTTTGGATTTTTTGGGTTTTGGTTTTTTAGGGTCTGATAGAGCTTCTTTCCAAGTAGGAGTAATATAGGTTCCTTTAGGTGGTGTTTTTAAGAACAAATATTTCCAGTTATCGTCTGCAACAGATTCTATTTTAAAAACCATTTTTTCACCATCGATTGCAAAGATTCCTATTTGTTCATCTTGTATAGATTCAAATTGAAGTTGTGCATAAACCCCATTTTCAATAGCTTTTTTTCTTTGATCAAGGTATAAATCAACAGATTTCAATGCACCAGAATTGAACTCCTTAAATTGATCAATCATTTTTAGAATCCCAAGTGTCCTTACAGCCTCAATCACTTGCCATCACCCTCCAGCCCGCGCTCTCCCGCCCCCTCATACTCCTCCCGCGCCACATCGGCGGGCTTTACACCATAAGTTCCGATACCTGTATTCAAGCTATTATCGCCATCCACCCGTTTTTAATGCAGTTAATCTGCAAATTCATCCGTTTTTTATGCGGTTGATTATTTTGTAAACCACTTATCTCCTTATATATATTTGGACAGCGGGGTGAAAGTGTTTTTTTGTCGCGCGGGTGAACACATAGAATTGCCGCAGTGCAAGTGGTATCTGCGTTCATCTGCGTTAATCTGCGGTTCGTTTTTCAATATACAAAGGTTGCATCGTTTTCTATTGGCGCGCCGGACAGTTGAAAATATTTAATTCTGAGTTCGTACGAGTTCGTATTGAGTTCGCTGTTTAAATTCCGTCTATGCTTTGCGTTCTCTGCGTGCTTTGCGGTGAACATTTTGCTCATGTAGCAGCTTTGTTTTCCTATTGGCGCCTACAAATTAATACGATTTAATTTATACAATTATATCAAAAAATCTTTTGCTCCTGGAACGCAATTTGAAGTACCATGTAACCTAAGATAAACTTAAGAATTAACGAGTAATAAAGAATATCATGCAAATCCAAAAAGTCCTGAATCGGGTTGAAAACCTTGAAAAAGAATTATTAAAGGTAAAACGCAGCCTGTATTCCTACTCGGAAGTCTCTCGCATAAAATCGAAGAAGAGAATGCACAATGCAGCTCTTGAATTCTTAAAACTACAGGATATTCCGGATAAAATCAAAATAGACTCTGTTGAACTGGTCAGACGAGAGCGAAAGCATGCAAGAGGATATTAAAAACAACAGGGTTACTCTTGATTCTAATGTTCTGATCTCTGCTGTCAAGGAGAACGAAAAATACAGCCGTGAATGCAAAGAGCTATTAAGCCTTGTGGGCACATCATTTTTACTCTATCAACCTACAGTAACAATCATAGAACTATACAATGGAATTGGCAGGACAAAAGGAGAACCGTCTGCAAAGAAAGCATTAAAAGATTTCTACAATATGGTTTATCATCTTGAAGATTACGGTTCGCGAAGCCAGTGTGAAAGAGTGGCAAAAACAGCCCTGAAATATCGGGTTTATTCAGCCGATGCTATTTATCTTCAAACCTCCATTGATTTCAAAACAGTGCTTATAACACTTGATAAAGAGGATTTCATCGATATGATAAAACTAAAAGATGCTAAATATGATGTTTGGCATGTGAGTGATGCGATTAAGGCTATTGGTTTCCAGGAGTAATTGAACAACATATCTCTCAAAAAGCTGGTAGTGATTTCTTATGCGACCGCTTCTCCACTTCTCCCTTTCCCCAATTTCACAGTATAGAATATAAATTCCAATGGATGGCTTCTGATACAGGTTGCTCTATGCGCGTTCTAATCATTGATGGTTACGTGGATGAACCGGCATGCCTTGGCGTACCGCCGTACATGGCGCCCTATCCGAGGTATATAGCCGGCGCTCTTGTTGAAAGAGGTGTACCGGAGCAGGATATAACCTACCGTACCATAGACCAGTTGCGCCAGCGCAAGGAAGCTTTCAGGTTTGACCTCATCGTAATTATAGCAGGAATGACCGTTCCCGGAAAATATCTTCGAGCCGCGCCGATAACCCGGGGCGAGCTCAGGGAACTCTCGCATCTTGAAGGTACAAAGGTAATCGGGGGACCTATCAGGCTGGGTTTCGGAGAGGAAGGCGGCTCGTCCGCAACAGAACTGGCAGTTCCGGGAATTACACTTTCGAAAAAAGACATAGAGGCGTTTGTTTACGATTTGCTCGGTAACATAAAAGACTCTGACGCCGTGGAACACAGGATGAGAACGACATCTGAAATAGGGAGATGGGGCGAAAAGGGCGCTTTCATAATCCGCCAGCATCCTGATTATCCTTTTGTGATGTGCGAGCTTGAAACTTACCGAGGATGCCCGCGCCACTCGCACTGCTCTTTCTGCACCGAACCCTTCTACGGGAAACCGGACTACCGAGAAATAAAAGATGTGATTAAGGAAGCAGCAGCGCTCTATGCCCATGGGGCGCGCTATTTCAGATTAGGACGTCAGCCTGATTTATTCATGTACCGGGCCAAAGACGGCGTCCCGAATCCCGATGCACTGGAGGAACTTTACAGCGAGATAAGGAACGTTGCGCCAGAACTCAAGGTGCTTCACATGGACAATGCCAATCCTGTGACGCTTGCGCGGTATCCGGATGAATCGCGGGAGATTGCGAAAACTATTGTACGTTATCACACATCCGGCGACGTGGCGGCGCTTGGCATGGAAAGCGCAGACCCTGAAGTAATAAGGGCGAATGACCTGAAAGCCACACCGGATGAGGTTTTTGAAGCCATAAAACTCTTAAATGAAGTCGGTGCTGCGCGGGGAGCAAGCGGTCTTCCTGAACTTTTGCCAGGGATAAACTTTGTCCACGGCTTGAAGGGCGAGACGAAAAAGACCTTCGAGCTTAACTTTGAATTCTTAAAAAAAGTGCTGGACAGCGGCCTAATGGTGCGCAGGGTGAATATCAGGCAGGTAATGACGTTTGCAGGCACTCCAATGTCAGGCCATGACGAGCTTGTAAGGAAAAACAAGGATATGTTCCTTCACTACAAGGAAAAAATCCGAAATGAGATTGACCTTCCCATGCTCCGGCGGGTTGTGCCCGCGGGAACGATATTGAAGGACGTGAGGACTGAAGTGTACGATAAAATAACATTCGCCCGGCAGCTTGGGACGTACCCCCTTCTTGTCGGAATTCCTTTGAAGCTTGAATTAAACAAATCTTTCGATATACTGGTGACAGACCACGGCCATCGCTCTATTACAGGGATTCCGGTGCCCGTAGATATAAACACGGCGCCCATTAAATTGCTCCAGGTGCTTCCAGGTGTGAGAAAACAACAGGTTGCAGAAATAATCAGGGGAAAACCATTCAGGAACAAAGAGGATATTATTAATAGGACATCAATCAGGGGATATATATTGGATTATATTTCTTTTGCATAGGGCATAACTGAAGGATGAAAACAATGGTTCTTGATGCTAAAATACCCGCACAGGTCAGAATCGAAATGACGGCGGGCATGTGTCTCCTAATCAAGAATCCCGGAATTGAACTGGGAGACTATCCTGCCTCCAGGATACAGAAAGGGCTAATGCTTGTTCATGAAAATAGGGATTTGTCTGAAGAGGGCGTCGGATTCGCAGTTCCAATACTTAAGTTCGGGCATGAGGCTATATTCCCGGGAAATGCAAGCATAACTTCTGATAAAAATGGTGACATAACAACGGTCAATATCGATTATGATATGAACCTGGTGGAGAGGATGGCAGTGAAAAACAGAAAGAGAATAGACAGCAGGGCTTTTTACAAAATAAAGGAATATTTTTCACGGCTGCACCGGGAATATCCGCAGTTTAGAAGGTTCCTCGTCCAATCTTCAAATTCATTAAGGCGCGCCTGCGGTATAGAGACAAGATTCGAAAAAGCCGCCTCTGCAGGTATAGTAAGCGTTGTGACTATTGTCGATGCAAGAAAGGGCACGATTCACGTCGATGTTGATATGAGCAAAGTAAAAAAGGAGGGACGCACAGAGGTGAATATCATGAATGAACTGGGGGCAAACCATTTTGACATATACCGTGACTCAAACGGGTTATTCCTCAGGGGAAATGCAATCGGGACGTGGGATGAGATTTTTGCTGATGGGGCATCGTTTATTGATTCTCGTGATAACATTGCTTTCACGCTTAACATGGTAAAAGGAGCAAGGATGTTCAGGGGAAGGGAGCGTGTGAAAGGGCGTCTGGCATGGTCGGGGCTTGCCTATGTGCTGCCGCGTGACATTATTAATTTCGCCTATGACATCAGGATTGGAACACCAACATGACTTCCGTTCTACTTATTTACCCATATTTTAACCGTCCGCACAACAGGACGAGTTTCCGCTTTCCTCCTCTTGGATTGGGATACATAGCGTCATCTCTCAGGAACGCCGGCTACGATGTGGATATCCTGGACTGTACCTTTATGAAAAAGGATGAAGCTCTAAAGAAGGCAATATCATCCGGAGCGGATGTTGTGGGGATATACTGCATGGTGACCATGCGGAATGACAGCGTCTGGTTCGCAAAACATTTGCGGGATAGCTGTGATCTCCTTATAGCCGGCGGTCCTCTTCCTTCATGCGATCCTGTTTCATTCATGAACGATTTTGACATCGTGGTAAAGGGAGAAGGGGAGAATGCCATGTTAGAATTGGTCAGGGCGTATGAGAGCGGCTGTGACCCTTATTCTGTACAGGGAATCGTATATCACAATAGGAATAATAGAGGAGAGAATGGCGGGGAGGGTCGAATGATGGGTGAAATCGTTTACACAGAGCCTCGCAAATTGGAACCCGGCCTTGACAATATAGCATTTCCTGCAAGGGATTTGTTTCCGAATGAGAAATACATAGATTACTGGAAGAAAAGGTTCGGCAATGCTACAACCACAGTCTTCACAACAAGGGGCTGCCCCTTCAGCTGCGAGTTCTGCAGTAATGCAGTCTTTGGTATTTCTTACCGTGAGAGGTCACCTGAAAATGTAGTGGACGAGGTTGAACAGGCGCTTTCGTTCGGATACGACCGCATTCACTTTGCAGATGACGTATTCACGCTCAACAGGGAACGTGTGCTCAGGATATGTGACGAGATCGGGAAAAGAGGTCTTCGATTCAAGTGGGAGTGTCTGGGGAGAGTCGATTCAATCGATAATGAGGTATCTTTTGCGATGAAGAATGCCGGCTGTGACAGGATATACTTCGGGATTGAGTCAGGAAACGATTCGGTGTTAAAACTCATGAAAAAGAAGATTACATTGGAAAAGGCGCGCGGGGCGGTTCATGCAGCCCATGAAGCGGGTCTTGCGACCGGGGCTTTTTTCATCCTCTGCTATCCCGGGGAAACCGACGATACCGTGCTTGAAACTCTTCGTTTTGCAGTCTCTTTACCTCTTGATTACCTCTCTTTCACAGTGCCTTATCCCCTGCCCGGAACTGCCCTTTATGAAAGGGTGAAGGACAGGATTTCAAAGGAATGGGAAGCTCCTGGCGGTCTTATCTCTGATCACGTCCTCATCTTCGATGCGGATTTCTCTGAGACCAAGATGAAGTTCGGGATTTTAAAAGGGGAGGCGCAGTTCGGGATGAAGAAGAGGTTTGGGTTTTATTCATTCCCGGTTATGAAACCCTTTGAGATATTGACTAACGTTATGTTCAGGCTGATGAAATAAACGCGTATACATACTATTTATCTAATAATCCCCGAATATCTAATACACAAATTCAATAAAATAATATTGCGGTTATAGGAGGTATAATATGGATAGAAAAGAAGCAATCAAAATGTGCATGTGCAGGCTCTGCCCAACGTATATTGACTGCGGGGAAGAAATAGCATTTTGCCTTTCAACGACCGGGAAAAGCAAATGCATTAAAGCGGAAAAAGGATGTTTGTGCCCGGGCTGCCCGGTTCATGAAAAAATGGGATTTAAATATGTTTACTATTGCATCCGCGGAAATGAAAAAGACCAGCCAGGAAGAAAGTAAAGCCTGGAAATGCAGCGTATGCGGCTACATTTATAAGGGAAATGAGCCGCCGGAAGAGTGCCCCCAGTGCAGCAGTTCATCTAAAGAATATTCAGAGTTACAGGATAAGAAAAAACTTGGATATGATGGTAAAAAATTTGATGTATTATTGATTAATGGAAGTTCCCACAGGGGACACAATACCGGCGTTTTGACGGATTTGGCTGAAAAAACCCTCAAAAGAAAAGGTGTGAGTTTCAGGCGGTTTAACCTGAATGAACTGGATATCCAGCATTGCTGGTGCTGCTATAGCATGAGGGATTCGGCATGCACGTACCCGTGCAGGAACCAGCTTGATGATGCTCCTGCGCTTCATGAAATGATAGTTGATTCCAGGGCAGTGATAATCGCTTCTCCCATAAACTGGAATAATATGTCAGCGAGGTTAAAGGATTTCCTGGACAGGCTGACATGCCTTCAAAATCTTTACTTACTGAAAAAGGAAGGCTTGACCACAGGAAAAGTTGTGGGGATTCTGGTCAATGGCCATGAAGATGGGGGAGTGAAAACCGCAATGGACATTTTTCTTTACTTCCAGCAAATGGGTTTTGTTCTTGCCCCTTTCGGTTTTATGTACAGGACTCATGGCTCTCAATATAATGCAAAAACTGACAATGATTTCTTTAAAGATGATGAAAAATTAAAAAATGAAGTCGAGGGCATTATCAACAATGTTATAGAAACAATGAACCAGAATCTGGAAACTAAACTAAAAGATAAAATTGTTCCTGTCAGCGAATGATATTAAGGCCAGAGGGCAGCGGTTCTTAAAGACAGATGGTTATAAATACCATTCTTGATAAACAAACATTGGAGGTTTATCTATGATAAGGGGTAAAAGTATTTTTTATATGGCTTCTATTGCTATTGTATCGTTAATAATTTCAGGCTGTGTGAGCGCACCGCCGGTTGTAACTCCCACGCCGGTTTCATCTCCTGTACCGACAACTGCCGTGCCGACTGCAACACCGATACCGGGCACAACCGTTGCAACCCCTGCTGTGACTTCCTCAGTCCCTCCTGCAATTAAGGTAACGTCTTATCCACCGAGCGTAAATGGAGAAGCAAATTTTACAATCCAATGGGAGGTGGCGGGAGGAACAACCGGAAGCATAAGCCAGACAGGGATTCAATGGGGTTATAGTGCAAATTATACCAGGAACAGCACTGTGCTGGCCGGAAAATCACCGGAAACGTTTAGTGTGGATTTAATAGCTCCTGCCGGCGGTGATTTGATTTATTTCAGGGTTTACGCAACAGTTGATGGTGTGGATGTTTATTCTCCAGGATATCAGATTGCAATCAACGCGCGTTACACCGGTGGAGGCGGCGGTGGGTATTGATTTTGGGATTGATATTAAAACAATTTATCAATAACAGATGGCTATAAATACCATCATGATAAATAAAACTTGGAGGTTAATTATGATTAAAAGTAAAATCGTTATCTGGATAGCAGCTATTGCTATCGTATCTTCATTAATATCGGGCTGTGTGAGTCCGCCCACTGGAATTCCCACACCGGTAGTTACACCGGTCACGACACCGACAGCAACCCCTGTGACGACTCCCGCGCCAACGCCAGCCACAAGCGTTGTGGTTTTATCAGCGCCGGCTACAGCCGTGGCAGGACAGGGTTTTGTGGTATCCTGGCGGGTCAACAGTCCAACCCAGGTCACCATTCCGCATACTGCAGTTCATTATGGTCCGGATCCGAAGTCCGAGCCCCTGACGCTTAAGAGTTATCCAACTCTGACACCGGTCCAGAACGGGACAATACCCGCAGATTTCAACGCAACCATAACCATAGGCAAGACAGGAGTCATATATTACAGGGCGCATGCAATTATCGGCGGCACAAACTACTGGTCTGATGAGAAGACTATCACCGTAACTGCACCGACAAATGTCTCATCAATGGTCACCCAGACCCCGACAGCGACGGTAACCAGTTCCGGAGGATATGGGTACTGACTTCATTTAAAAACTTTTAATTCAACTGAGGAGCCATCCGGTTCCTCTTTTTATTGTATAGTAATCGCAAAGGGGTTGTAATATGTTAAAAAAAAGATTTGGCAGAGTGTATAATTTCAGAATAGCAATTGGAACAATAATGATGGCATTCATCCTTATACCGGCCGGAGCGACGGCGCAGTGGATGACATGGTATGTCACGGCTGGCGGGGAAACTCCTGATATGGCAGTTCAAGGTATGAGATTCTATCCAGGGGTCATTACTATCAGCGCGGGAGATTCTATTAACTGGACACTTGTTGGACATGAGGACCATACGATTGGATTCCTGAGCGGTGCACAGGCCCCCGAGCCCGGCAGCCCGGACTCATTGTTGCCTAAAGGCGCATCCAGTTATAACGGCACTGGCATTACGAGTTCAGGACTCATGCAGCCGGATGAGGTCACCAGTTACACGCTGAATTTCACAAAGCCCGGTGTCTATACCTACCAGTGCCTCGTACATCCCGGAATGGGAGGCGTTGTCATTGTGAAACCCGCAGGCAGCCCATACCCGTTCACACAGGAACAGTATGCAGCGATGGGGCAGGAAGAGCTTCAGGCAGACCTGAACACAGGACAAAATGTGGTTGATAACTTGAAGGTGAGTACATCTCCAGGGGCTAACGGCACGACTGTATGGCAGGTAGCTGCGGATATCCCGCTGGACACAGATGCTGATATGGTTCTGTCCCCAAAGAATAATTCATCGGTTACGGGTAATGCGAAGCTGAACTTTATCGGGGCCGGCAAATTGCAGGTTCAGGTGCAGGTTTCGGGACTTGCCCCGAATAGTGTCCATCCGGAACATATCCATGCAGGTACATGCGCGGCCGGAGGCCCGATAACGATTCCCTTAAACAATCTGACAGCGGGGCCGGATGGAAAAGCCTCCAGTACAACTATAATCGATGGCCCTCCATGGTTCGCCATTCCGACCCGCGGCTGGTTCATTAACGTGCATCAGGGCCCTACCATGTCTGACGGCGGGGCTACACCTATCTCCTGTGGTGATGCGGTGAAGCAGGGTGCTGCTTACATGCGCTTCAAAGCCGAGAATTTAACAATAAATGCCGGTGACCAGGTAGCCTGGACCCAGATGAACTATATGGCAATCCATAGTGTGACCTTCCTCGTTCCCGGACAACCGATACCTGACTTCATATTGCCCGACCTTTCAATAAACCCCGTAGCTGCTGCACCGGCAGGGACTGACAGTTATAATGGCATGGGTTTCTATAATTCCGGTGTACTTAAGCCGGGACAGAAGTACAGCCTGACGTTCACTAAACCGGGCACTTATGACTATCGATGCCTTATCCACGATGAAATGAAAATGGTGGGCAATATCGTAGTACTGCCCCCGCCAGCGCCAACGAAAATACCAGCCGTGACTGTTATTCTTACTGCGGCAGTAATAGGTGTTGCGGCGATGCTTCTTCGCAGAAGAAAATAAGATATTTCATGAAAAGGGGAGCAGCACCCTTTTCTGTTTTTTTAAAATTTGCCGGATTTTCAGTTCATAACCACAATCCTTATATTACTTTACATGCATTGTAAAGTTAGATTCACTTGAAGAAATGGATATTCGTATTACTTGGCCTGCTTGTGCTTATCTCAGGTTGCTTGAACTCCCGGGCGGATAACGCCGTTACTCAGACTGACACCGGGAAATTAACACTCCAGGGAGTTACATTCTATACCGACCCTTCCATAGCGCTGGGCATTGCAAAAGAACAGGGTAAGCCCGTATTTGTTTATGCAAGGTCTGAATCCTGCGGCTGGTGCAAGAAATTCGAAGCAGAGACTTTTACGAATGAGAGTGTCATCAAGACATTAAACGGGAACTTCATATTAGTCTCAATAGACGTGTACAAACAAAATAATGAAAGCAGGAATTTCAGGGTACACGGTACACCCACAGAGATATTTCTTGATTCAAACGGCACCGAGATAAAAAGAATACCCGGATATACGGATACCGAAACGTTTCTTAACACAATAAATAAAATTACAATTTAAAAAGAGGCATGAAAAATGAAGCCCGAAAAGAAAGGAAAAACTGCGAAAGCAAAGGATGAAAAAATCCAGAAAAAGAAAGGAAATAGTACGTTGATCATCGGAGTTGTGGCTGTAATCTTAATTGCCGGGGTAGCGTATGCGCTCTTTTCAGGCGGTTCGTCATCCACGAAAACATCTTCTAATCAAATAAAATTCCCAAGTTTCGTTTATACAAACCCCCTGACACTCAAAGCATACACGTATGCCACCGAACATCCGGACATGCTTGAACAAATACCATGCTACTGCGGATGCGGCGGGCATTCGGGGCACAGGTTCCTGCGAGACTGTTTCGTTCATGACGACTGGACATACGATGAACATGCCTCTTTCTGTGATGTATGTGTCGGTGAGGCCATAAAAGTCCAGGATTACCTTTCACAGGGAAAGACCCTAACGGAAGCACGGGCACTTATTGACCAGGAATACGGCGCCAAATACCCTGGCCAGAATACAAACACGCTTCCTGTAAGAGATGGTTATATACCCATACTCTCGCCTAAAACGGCAGGAGTATTTCCCACGGCTGCTCCAACGCAGGCAGGGGTTGACCTTTCAAAATTAAGCCTGCCTTCTAATTTCAAATCACTTGCAGATGGTCTGAATCTCACGCCCGCCGGGGTTAACCGGGCTTATTTCATCAATACCAAAATGCTCACCGGGACTGTAATGGAAGCCGAGTATGTTGGAGGTTCAGTCCAGCCCGATTCGTTCTACGGTAAAAAGATAATCGGCATGTACAGCGCGGATTTCAGCGCGAGTTCATGGATAGAATTGCATGACCTGGGTTATGACAGCACAAGAGATGAAACACTTAAGGCACATGCTGAACCGGGATACGAAAACATAATAAATAAAAGACCGCTTGTTTACGGGCACACGCAGAACGTGGATAATGTAGTGAAATTGATAAAAGACCCGACCAGCATGACCACATCGTATTCTACCTATAAACCGCTGCTTGATGCAGTTGATTACAAGAATGCTGCGTATGCGCTTGTAATAACTGAACCGCACAAGTTTTCTGATATAAATTATATGAGCTTGACCCCTGTTTCGGGCAAGGTTGAACTTGTCAAAGCGTTCAATATAACAGACAATAAATCAATTCCCGCTGCTTTTAATACATATAATCCACAAATGAGTGGAAATATATTGATTATAAAGGAGACAGGCGATCTGACAAAAATCCAGGCGGATAATGATAATATAGATGCAGTAGCCAGAACATAAATGCCAGCACCATCGGTATTCCTGGTTTTCCTGGCAGGCATGGCGACAGTGATTACGCCGTGCGTTCTCCCTATCCTGCCTGCCGTGTTATCCGGGTCTGTGGGCAGCCGGCTCCGCCCTGTCGCGATAGTCACGGGCATGTCCCTGACCTTCACGCTTATGGGGCTGCTTGTTTCCGCGCTCACTTCTTTTTCATTTTTTGCTGAATACCTGCGCTGGTTCTCGATATTTTTCATTATCGGAATGGGAGCCGTATTATTTGATGATGATATTAACAATGCATTTGTAAATTTTTCAAGCTCCATTGTTAATGTTGCGCGTACGAATGTATCATTTTTAGGGAAAATCTCTTCAATCGCGCCCAAAGAAGGAATAACAGGCGGTTTCTTCCTGGGTATGTCACTTGGAGTTCTCTGGATACCTTGCGTGGGCCCTATTCTCGGCGCGGTGTTTGCTTACGTGGCTGAAAGTACCGCAAGCACTGGCAATCTCCTGCATGGTACTTTCCTGCTGATATCATATTCACTTGGCGTCAGCCTGCCAATGCTCGCAATAGCATATTCGGGCAAGAGTATTTCCGGCAGGGTAAGCTGGTTTGTTAAAAGAGGGCATTTCTTTAAGAGGCTGTCAGGCCTGATATTAATACTTCTCGGATTGATGATGCTCTTCGGAATTGATAAACAGATCCAGGCAAAATTGCTGCCTTATTTCCCGCCGTTGATATGAGGAAACATGGATAAAAACCACAAAGAAAATAACGATAATACAGAAAAATCCGATTTGCTTGATGTCTATTTTTTCAGGAATCTTATAAAAAACAGGTTCTTCAGGCCTGTGGTCAATATAATTTTCTTCATAGCGCTTTTGATAATTATTTATTACGGGCTGTCAAGCGAACCCGACCTGCGTTTCCAGGGCGGCATACCGTTTGCAACGACAATGATTTGGGATATCTGGCATCCCCTGCTTGTTTTTACGCTCATCATTTTTGGAAGGCTCTGGTGTTTTGCCTGTCCCATCGGCGCAGTCGGCGACTGGACGCAATCAGTCCATAGTGTTAAAAAGAAATATCCTGAAAAGTACCGCAATCTCTGGATAGCGGTCATATTCTTCCTGTTCATTTTCGCTGCTGAGCGGCATCTTTTCATGTTCACGAGGAACCCGCCGAACACCGCATACCTGCTTTTATTCTTCACAGGTCTTGCAATAGTTATGGGATTAATTTATGAAAAACGAAGTTTCTGCCGTTATATCTGTCCCATCGGGCTTGTGCTCGGTTTATTCTCCATGCTCTCCGCAACAGAACTTCGCTGCAAGTCGAAAAAAACCTGCCAGGACCATGATATCAAGGAATGCGTCATCGGAAACGTTGCAGGAAAAGCCTGCCCTGTCGGTGAATTCCCGCAGACCATGGAACGTAATAACCAGTGCATCATGTGCATGGAATGCGTGAAATCTTGTACAAAAGATAACATCCGAATAAGCCCGAGGCTTCCCGGTGCTGATGTGGTTAATATGAAAAAAGCGCATCTTGACGAGGCATACCTGGTTCACGGCATTATCGTTATCTTCCTTTTCGTTCTCGGAATGGAACGGCTGCAATTCAGGAATATGATCATCAATTTTGTTAAATCCACACTTCCCGTCAATTCAGTCACTTTCCTTGACCTTTACTGGAGAAATATGTGGGCAATCATTATATTCGCTGCAATAACGCTGGGCGCGGCTGGTCTAATGTATCTCTCTGCAAAAATGTCCTTTTCAGGAAAGAATACAAAACAAAAATTTATCGAGCTGTCCTACGCATTCCTTCCTTTAAGCCTGTCCGTTTACCTGGCTGAAAACACATTCCGTTTATTAAAAGGGCTGTTCTTCATTACCGGCATCATAGGTCAGCTCTTCGGAAAAGTATGGGAATTCGCAGTAGATTTTGATGCAATTGACCATGTGCAAATAGCATTATTAAGTGCCGGTTTTATATTTACCATATGGGCAGGGTATCTTATCAGCAAAAAGGTATCAACCAGTGAACATGAAATTAAACAGAGCATGATAGCTTTGGGTATTGTTGCAGTTGTTTATCTGGGCATAGGAGTAAGGATACTGACGCTGCCAATAGTATAATTTTGAACTGCTTTACACATATCGTAAAGTATATACATGCATACGAAGTTTGAATCAAAACAAAAATAAACAAAAAACACAGATTAAAACCACACAGCTTATATCTAATTCCAGTCAATCAGGAACCAAACATGAGAACCAAGAAACTTGTGACAATACTTGTATTGATATTGATCATATCCATGGCATATGGCACTTACAATATCGCCATATCAAAATTCACACTCTCAGATAAAAATAATACATATCTCGGCGGTATCAAATTCTATCGCTCGGATTTCGGTCTTGAAAAAGGTTTCCAGATAGCGCAGCAGGAAAAAAAGCCGGTCATGGTGTATTTCTGGGCAATATGGTGCCAGTACTGCGCAAAATTCCAGACCGATACTCTTGGGAATCCCCAGGTGAAACAAATACTGGAGAATGATTATGTTCTCGTGGCAATGGACCTTGATGTTGACAGGGATGCCACAAGCAGGTACGGTGTAAGCTATCCGCCTTACCTGGTTTTCATGGACCCGAACGGCAATGTGCTCCAGAGGGTTCCGGGAGCGGTTGGTCCGGACTACCTGTTGCCTATAGTGACACAGGTAAGAGACACGGTCAGGAGCAAATAAAATGATAACTTTCGGTAATTCACTACTTTATTTAAGCATTCTCGTAAGCTCAGTTGCGCTTATCGGGTTAATACTAAAAGAGAAAAATATCGTTATCCTGAGCAGGTTCGTCTCGCCCCTGATATTCCTGGCTGCAGGGCTTTTGACTTTCGCTTATCTCCTTATCACCTATTATTTCGTGGTGAGCGATTTTACCTATGAATACGTCTGGCAGTATTCAAGCCGCGACCTGCCGCTGGTTTATAAAATAGCCGGCACATGGGCGGGTCAGCCGGGCACATACCTTCTGTGGGTATGGGTGATATTCATCTCCGCGGCATGGCTTGCACAAACAACGAAACATGCAACAGCCCTGGCAAGAAGGACGCAGATAATAACACTTGCAGCCGGAATATATTTTACGGTGCTAACGCTTATCCAGACCCCGTTTAAGTCAATTTATGAATTATCAAATGTCCCGGCGGGTTTTGTACCCCCGGACGGCAGCGGTCTTAATGTGCTGCTTGTGAATTTCTGGATGACCGTCCATCCGCCTCTTATGTTCATAGGTTATGCAGCCATGACCATACCATTTGCTACTGCCATAGTGTACCTGCTTACAAAAGATGAAGGCTGGGAAGAACTGGGCAGGCAATGGGCGCGATTTACCTGGTTATTCCTTGGTATGGGCATAGCCGTAGGCGGCGTCTGGGCATACCTGGTATTGGGCTGGGGCGGTTTCTGGGCATGGGACCCAGTCGAAACGGCATCATTCATACCCTGGCTTACACTTACAGGCTATCTCCATGCAGCATCCCTTTACAGGAAAAATAAAACAACCTTCTCGATAGCAGCACCGATGCTCGCTTCGGTTTCGTTCATTCTGGTACTATACGCCGCTATCGTAGTCCGAAGCGGGATTTTCAATTCAGTCCATGCCTTCGGGGAGACGTCCACAGGCACATTACTGATCATATCTATCGTGATAGCGGCAGTGATATCCCTTGTCCTCGGCATGCGGCGGTACTTTGAAGAACCTGAAACGGATGAAGAGGATAAAGGGCTCTGGAACAAAACAAATATCTTCTATATAACCCTCCTCTTATTCGTTATCCTGGCTTTCATCTCATTCTGGGGTATCACTTTCCCGGTGTTCATCCAATTGACACAGGGGCTTAAAGTGAATGTCGCCTCCGACACCAAGAACTTTTTTAATATATGGAGCTATCCTTTTACCATCATTTTGCTGCTTGCGCTCGGGTTCTGCCTTAGCTATAAGGAATCCGATAAAAAAACCCACATACAAAACCTTGCTGCGGTTGCCGCGCTCTCGGTCATAACAATGTTTCTCCGTACAGGGAATTTCTATGTTCTTGACCACACGAGCCCGTTCTTTGTACGTGAGCCCACCCTCTATAAACTGATAGGTTCCATCTCGCTCATTTCCATTTTCCCGTCGCTTATTTATGCAACATGGGGAATAGTGAACCGCCTTCAGGAATACCTGCGCATCACAAGTCTCCGCCCCAGGATAAAAGGAATCGGCATAGCAGCGGTGCACTTTGGCGTGGTGTTCATAATTTTTGGCGCGATTATAAGTGCCAGTTTCACATCCACGATGGACAGCGTTAATATTCCGCTTACTGCAAAAGGAGAAGTTGTCGACATCGGGAATGGCTATGGTGTAAAGTTTATTGACCTCTCAACAAGCAGCCTGACCGGGAACACACAATCCAATTCCGGTACTCCAATAGCCGATATCCTGAACAACCCGTCGTCGTTTGGAGGGACTGATGTAAAAATAAGCGGACAAATAACAAATATAAGTTCACTTGAGGGACACGGCACACTTGTGGAAATGACCGATAATTCAGGAACCCTGTTGGTCGTATTCCCCGGAAATATCACAGAAACAATCGGCGACGGGCTGACCGTGACCGGAAATATCATGACCGGTTTTGCGCAGCCTGTGCTGAGTGCAGTCAATAGTGATAGTCTTGATACATCGAACAGGTATAATGTCCAGAATGTTAAACTTGAAGTTTATCAGAACCAGCGACTGATAGGCAGCGGCGTGGCTGAATATCTTTCGGGAAATGGCGGCAGCGGGACGTTCCCGATGGTTGACAGGAGCATTACGGGTACGGATGTATATGTTATTTTCCAGGGACAGAGCGGCGGTTATATCCCCCTGACGCTTAAAATTATCCCGGCGGTTAATTTTGCATGGTTAGGCATTTTACTCTTTGCCATTGGGATAATCCTGATAATGGGTACGAAATCCAAAACAGGATAAGGTTTTTGAAGTCTTTGAGCCTCTGCGGAGTAATCCTGGCACCGCAAGGGGCCTCTAACAGTCCGATACAATAAACTCCCCCAATCTTTTTATCGCATCGTACCTCTCTTTCTTATCAAGCCTGGCGCTATCCAGCGATTCCTGCAATACCTGAATAGAATTATCATATACTTCCCTGTCCACAGGATACGGAAAACCATCCTTTCCACCGTGCGTGAAACTATACTTAACAGGGTCTCGCCAGCTCGGTGCGCTCCCGTACACCAGATCCGAAATCATTGCAAGCGCGCGTATCTTTTTCGGCCCCATGCCGCCAAGCGATACCAGTTCCTCGTAGTTTTTCGGCTGTAGCTCGTATGCTCTTTTCAGCACCTCCATTCCCCGCTCACTGATATCGATATCCAGTACAGGGTGGCGGGAAGGTAGCCCGAACCCGGTTTCAAAGTCAGCAAGCATCCGCTGTTTCGAAGGTTTCAGGTATTTCCTTAAGTGTTCCGGATTATCCTTAATGAGGTCAAGGCTTATCCTGCGGCAGGATTCACTTTCGCCTGCTGTCATATCCAGGACATTCGTTTCCTTCCTGTCACAGCAGATGCCATTTTTGGGATCAATAAAATTCTTCATGGAATCCGAAAGCCAGTGATAGCGGCGCGCATAATCGGTATTCATGCCCTGCTGCACAACAGCCCAGTCGCCCTTTTCTGTGAAGAAAAAACAGTGGTGATATAACTGGTAGCCGTCCTGGATGCAGGAATTGTCTACCTTCGCAGCCATTTTGCTTGAATATTTTAATCTCTCTATCTTATCAGGGGAAAGCGAGAAAATCTCGCCGCATATTTGAATCTCATCAGGCGCTTTTCGCGATACTGCACCTTTTCCGCCTGCGACTGTTATGCCGTGCTCCCGAGGCGACAGCGCCATCTTGAGCGCGCCGCAGGTTGTCGTGGTAGTCCCGGATGAGTGCCAGTCAAAACCGAGCACGCACGAGAACGCCTGGAACCAGTAAGGGTCGGATATCCGCTTTAAGAATTCTTCCTGTCCGTATTCATAAATCAGAGCCTCGGTTATTCCCCCGGCGAGCTTCACCATTCTCTTAAAGAGCCATGCAGGGGCTTTTCCGCCATGAAGGGGCAGGCTTACAGTGCCGGTACGCATGAATAGAGGTTGGCTGCCTAAATATTAAATGTAATGAAAGCATGGTGAAAGTGTATGAAAATGAATACGGAGATAAAAGCCGAGCTTATCTCAATCGGCGCAATCGACATTGACCCTTCACTTCTGGGCAGGCTCACAATTCCCACAGCAGGGCCGGGGGCTGGCGGCAAGGCTTTTTTCTTCAGGTCGGGAAAACACAGGGTCAGGCTGGTCGTCGATTCCGGCTCGCCACTGCGCGCCGTAAAGGACAACGGGGATATAGTGATTTTAAAAGGCGGGAAGGAGCTTGTCAGGGGAACCATCGAAGAAGAACTCATCCACTGCCCCGAGCAGGCATACATTACCATGAGCGAGCGATGTATTTATGATTGCAAGTTCTGTCCGGTCCCGAAACTTAACGGGAAGGTCAAATCGACAGAAGAACTGCTTGCGCTGGTGGAGGAAGCGTACAATCTCGGGAAGATGAAAGGAATCTCGATAACTTCAGGGGTTGAAGTGTCGCCTGAAAAAGAAGTTGAAAGGGCGGTAGAACTTGTCAAGGCGTTGCGGAAATATAATGTTACCATAGGCGTCTCGGTCTATCCCACAAAAGATTCATCGCGCCTTTTGAAAGAGGCTGGCGCGAGTGAGATAAAATACAATGTAGAGACAATGGACAGGGAGATTTACGATAAATACTGCAAAAAACCTCCTCTTGACTTTACACTTGAATGCCTGAAGGATGCAGTAAAGATATTCGGGAAGAACCATGTGTTTACGAATTTCATTGTCGGGCTTGGCGAGACAGATGAAACGGTTGAGAAATATTACGAGGAACTTGCAAGGATGGGCGTTATCCCGATAATAAGAGCCGTCGGAGTGCATCCCCTGAGGTTCGGGGAACTGGAGGCTGAGCGCCCGACTGCGCAAAGGCTGCTGAAACTTGCTAAAATGTCACGGAGGATACTTGATAAATACGGGCTTGATGCAAGCGTAGCGAAGACCATGTGCCTGCCGTGTACGGGGTGCGATTTGAATCCGCATATCGACCTATAAACTTACGAGCTAATTCACCGCAAAGACGCAAAGGGCGCTAAGATACCTCTGCTTTGCGCCTTTGCGGTATATAAAATTTATATTATGATTAACGAAATCAAAATCTCCCGTCGTGATATAGAACTGATACAGGCAGAGCTTGAAGCCAACAAGCCTTACGAAGCCTGCGGTGTGCTGGTGGGAACCATCAGTGGCAGCATGGCGCTTGTGGAAAAAGCCCTGCCTGTAACTAACGTGAAGCGCACGAGGGCAAGTTTTGAGCTTGACCCGAAAGAGCATTATACTGCCTGGAACGAAGCCGAAAAGAACGGCATGGAGGTTGTCGGAGTTTATCACACTCATCCTGTTTCATCTGCTGCGCCTTCGCTGTGGGACAGGGAGACTATGCAGAATGATACTTTGGTGTGGCTTATTGCAGGCGCTGACGGGATGAGGGCGTATGTGTGGGAAGATGAAGTGAGGGCTGTTGGGATAACGGAATATTAGCGAGATCGCACATTATCGATATGCTTTATCGTGATGTTCAAACTCAAGGAAAGTTACAGTCTCATTTTTCTTATCGATTGAATAAAAAAGAACAAATGAACCAACATGAATTCTTCGTTTGCCTTTTAACACGTTTCGGAGTGGTTTGCCTAATTCGGGATTTTTACTAATCTCGATTATTTTGTGGAT
The DNA here is from genome assembly GCA_041491305.1 of Candidatus Methanoperedens sp. Lineage (GTDB taxonomy): Archaea > Halobacteriota > Methanosarcinia > Methanosarcinales > Methanoperedenaceae > Methanoperedens. Next base: position 9,653 of record JBGPUU010000019.1, on the reverse strand, counting down.
TACCCTGTGATAAATAGAATTATCCTTCTTTTTGAGTTTATCCAGAGTTGTCTCAAGAGCCGTATCGAGTTGTATCGTATAAGGCATAATCAAAAAAACCTTTTCTCAAACTCTTCCGCTGTATATCTTGAAAACTTACCTTCTTTTACCCTGCGCTCTGCTTCTTCGACCTTCTTGATAAATTCTTTACGAATTTTTTGTTCTGGAGGATAAAACTCATCTCTGATTATATCTAAAACCTCTGCCAGTATCTCCTGCCGTAATTCCATTTTCAATTCTAATTTTAATTCGTCCAGATTGGCAACAGCATCCATGAGAGTAAATAGAATCTCATGTATTTTAAAGATTTGTACAGGAATTAACTGAAATCTGAAGTGAATAGTTATTCTAGTTTTTTTTCCCTGCTTCATGCAGAGCTTTCAGGGCAATCGATACTGTTTTAATTTTATCCATTATTCTGCCTGAAAAACTTGCAGTAGCCATCGTCCTGTAATCTTCTGCTGACATGACCGGCGCTGCTATTCCATCCATCGTTTCTTTGCTTATGCAGCCACTCACTAATTCGGCGCCTGCCTTTTTAATAAGCTCATATTTTTTGTCGAATAACTTCGGCGCGTTTGCAATCCCGGACGCAGAGATGAGTATTTCTCCAGACGATAACCATCCCATTTCATCACTTATTTTGCGAAAATATTGCCTGAGAAGATCGAAATTTTCTATCTCAGGAAATCCGCATGAGGAGATTAATACAGTTTTCGGATGGCTGTCAAATCTCTTTGGATGTTCCGTATATCCTCTGCTGGATTTAACCTGTGCTGGCTCAAGAAGAATAAAAAACCGGTCAATAACATTTTTCACAGTCGCCGGGAGACTGAATATATAAAGTGGTGCTGCCAGCAAAAAATAATCTGCTTGTTTATAAACTTCAAGGATTTCCTGGAAATCATCTTTCTGGGCGCACACTCCAGGATTTCTCTTCCCCCAGCATGACCAGCAGCTTGTGCAGGGGCCGATTTTCATTTTGTGAGGGTAAAACTTTCTCACCTCAATATTATCTCCCATCCCTTCTATACATAAATCAAGCATTTTTTCAGTAAAAGAAGGTTTTCTTAAAGAACCTGATATTGCCAGAACTATTTTTTTATCACTCATACCCCATCGCCCTCTCCAGCCCCTCCATCGCGACCTTATTCAACCTCTCTGCCCTCGCCCCGGTCTTCCCCTCTGAAAAAACCCTGACCTTTGGCTCAGTTCCGCTTGCCCTCACAAGAAACCATCCGTCAGTGTAGTCCACTCGCACGCCGTCCATATCCGACAACCGCTCATAATCCCGGGGAATCTCCTGCTTCAGCCTGTCCAGGATCGCCTCAGTGTCCGTACCTGCAGGAAGCGTCTTGGCGTCCTTTATCTGGTAATATTTCGGATACGTTGCCACAAGCTCCGAAAGCGTCATCCCTTCCTTTGCAAGTATCCCGGCCATTACTCCGGCAAGCATCGGCCCCTCGCGGCTCCACTCAAGCAGCACAGAGCCGTGCTCCTCAAGCCCAACCTGAGCCCCGCATAAGAGTTTTGCCTGGGCAAGATACGGCTCGCCTACTGGCGTGTAAATAACCTCAGCGCCGAGAGTCCCTGCAACGTGTTCGATGATGTTTGAGAAAGCAATCGTCACAGCAATTATCTTTTTCTTGTCATTACATTGTCGCAGAACGTAGTCAGCAATTATCGATGCAGAAAAATCACCCTGGATGAATTTCCCGTTCTCATCCACAAATGCAGTCCTGTCGCCGTCGCCATCATGCGCGACACCCATATCGGCATTTTCTGAGATTACAAGTTTTTTTAGCTTCTCAAGATTCGCGTCAGTGGGTTCGGGATTTCTTTCCCTGAACATGCCGTCGTATTTGCAGTTGAACCTCACCACATTATGTCCCAGGCTTTCAAGAGTTTCAGGCGTCACAGTTGATGCCGAGCCGCCGCCGCCGTCAACCACGATTTTCAATGGCTTTGTGGGAAACAGCTTTTTAACATACTGCACTATGTGGGCGCGGTACCTCCCGCCTGCACCGCTGTCGGTAAATCTTTTTCCTTTTTTTGCTGTCTTCTTAGACTCGCCGAAATATATTTTTTCAAGCGCAAGGTCTTCCTCAGGGGAAAAACCCATTCCGCGTTTGTTTAGACATTTTATGCCGTTATATTCAGGCGGATTGTGTGAAGCTGTAATCATAACGCCGGCATCTGCCTGCCTGCCCACTTCAAGCGAAAGCGTGTTCGGGGTTATTATCCCGAGTGTAAGCGCATTGCAGCCCTGTTCTATTATTCCCTCTACAAGCGCTTCCTCAAGCATGGGCGAGGAAATTCTCGGGTCTTTTCCTATCGCAATTGTTTTTCCCTCGCCAAGATACGCTGCCAACGCGCCGCCTAACCGTTTAGCCTTGTCAGCACCAATCCCCTCGTTTATAACTCCCCTGAAACCGAAAGTCCCGAAAAGTTTTTTTTGTTTTCGGATGTTTTTATACTCGTCAAATTTCCCGGTAAATTCTTTGCATACCATAACCCTCGGATAGGTTTTTGATGTATTAAAAGATAACTAAAATCAATCCAATATGGTCAATATAACGATTTACTCCAAAAAAAACTGCCACCTGTGCGACATCGCAAAGGAAGCACTTATAAAAATCCGGGAAGAATTCCCGTTCTCGTTAATTGAAGTGGATATTGAAAAAGACAAAACTATATTTGAAAAATACAAATATCTGATTCCGGTAATCGAAATAGACGGTGAAAAAACTTTCACTTACAAAGTAAACGAGGATGAATTAAAAAAAATTCTGAAACTCAAATCTCAACCTCAATAAACAAAGGCACGATACTTATTATTCCGCCTATGCCAAAAAGGGCAAGGGCGATATAATAATTGCCCTTTGATGCGTAATCTATACTGAACGCCAGCAGTATCAGTCCCATTATTTTTGATACTGCATCTATGCGTTCATATTTTGTCTTTGAAAGTTTCATTCTCCGTGTACTATGCCGTAGTAAGTGAAATACAGTACGCCAATCAGGGCAATAATCCCGAGTGCAACTGCAAGTTTTCTTTTCCTTATATCAGACGAAGGATTCCTGTCAATAAATGGCACCAGTATCAGAAGACCATACCAGAAAATCATTGGTAAAGTAACTCCAATCGCCTTGGCAGGTATCGGTCCGATATCCCATGTCCAGAATTTCAGGAATCCGAAAACGTAAAGGAAATACCACTCAGGGTATATCGGGGTCGGGGTATCAAACGGGTCAGCCGGTTTGAGAAGGCTTGCAGGGTAATATGATGCCAGCAGGAAGAGGCCTCCTGCAATAAGGCACATCACTACAATTTCACGAAGCAGGAAATGCGGGAAAAACGGAAGCCCGCGCACACGCAAGGGTTCCGGTTTCTGTTCTTCAACTTCATGTTTTTCAACTTCAATCAAAGTCATATTAGAGCCTCCCTGAAATTCCCTGAATCCTGACCATCAGGAAATGCATGCCCAGCAGGACTGCCATTGCCATAGGAAGAATCAATACATGTATGGCAAAAAACCTTGTAATCGTCTCGGCTCCGAGATCATTCCCTCCCATCAGGAGAAGCGAGATATATCCGCCTATTATCGGCATTGAGCCTGCTATACCTGTCCCGATCTTTGTCGCCCAGAATGAAAGCTGATCCCACGGGAGAAGATATCCTGAGAAACCAAAGGTAGTAACCGTCAGTAGCAGGATTACGCCAACGACCCAGTTTAATTCGCGGGGCTTCTTATAAGCGCCCATGAAATAAATCCTTATCATATGAAGCATTACAGCTGCTATCATGGTATTTGCAGCCCAGTGATGCACGCTTCTTACAAGCGAACCCATCGGGACAGTTGTCATTATTGTCTGGACACTCTTGTATGCCTCTCCCGGAGTGGGCTTGTAGTACATTGCAAGGAATATTCCGGTAATAACAAGAATTATGAAACACAGGAATGCTGTCCCGCCAAGGCAATAAAGTGGATTGGAAATAACATTTTCAGGGGCAGGGTGCTTGACTATTGGGGGTAACAGGTCTCGTAATTTGAACCTGTCATCAAGCCATTTGTAAATCTTATCGAGTAATGACATTCAGGCCGCCCCCGCATAGAACGATATGGATTTTACATAATTCGGGTCTTTCCAGGTAAGAGCATAAACTGCGCCATCCTTTACTGAAATATCTATCATGGGTAAAGGAGATGGTGGCGGCCCTGAGATTACAGCGCCTGTATTCGGGTCGTATTTCCCTACGTGGCAGGGGCAATATATCACAGTCTCATCAGGTTTCCAGTAAGCTATGCATCCAAGATGGGTGCACACCGCACCGAAAGCCCGAAAACCTGCAGGCATGTGCAAAAGGACTGCAGCCTTTCCATTGAATAAGAACTTTTTGGAAGTCCCTGTGGGCACTTCGTCCACCGAAGCTATTCTTACTTCTACTGATTCACCTTTTGCTTCGATTTGCGGCCAGAGGTATTTCAATACCGCTGCCAGCGCCCCTGAAGCGAAAAATAATGCAACAAGACCCATTAAAATCTCAGTAAGCTTCCTTCGTGTTAAGGTAATAGTGATTTTATCGTCCATGTTTTCACTCCAGAGTTGTAACGTATTCATCCTGCAGCAATCCCTTTACATAAAGATACAAAATGGCCGCAAGGATGAAAAGGAGATATGCCATCATCTTTCCAACGTCAGCAATGAATGATGCCGTAGAGGCCGCCGAAGGTTCACTGGATATTAATTTCAATATCATATTACCTGTAATTCCCGCCGCAGCGAGTGTCAGTAAAATTATTAAAATAAATGCTATTTGTGACCAGATACCTGTTTTTTCCGGTCCATATTCAATATTCTCTATGTGCATAATATCTCACAACCGTATAACGTAAACCACGATCAATATAAGCAAAATAGTTGCAAATGCGCTCAAGCCCACATCCCATGTATTCATGTGGATTCCTATCTCGATTTCTTTCGTAACTTCGGGGGTAGGTGTAGCTTTGGGAGAGGGTACATAACCTTCTAATGAATGGTTATGGGTTCCGTAATAAATACCAACTTCATTGAGCTGTGGAGGGCCGTCCCTTGCATGGCAGTACGGGCAATTCCTGCTTTCTTTTACCGCATACTCAGGCCTTGCGGATGTCATGGATGGCAGATACGACAGCAGCAATATCGCAAGTAAAAACAGGATTTGTAAATTTTTGTTATTCATTATTTACACCTCTTATTATTTTCTGCGCCAAAGTAAATATATTGCAATAATTCCTGTTATAGATGCAATCATACCAAATCCCGGGGTTGGTTTGGAGACAGGCGCTCCGGATTCCTGCTGCGCTTTCTGCGCGGCCGCTATTCCGCTATCGATTACATTTCCGAATGATGTAAGGTCAAATGCATGCCAGAGTACCGGAAGGCCGTCCCTGGTTGAAATCGCACTGTCAAGGTCTTTCTGTGCAGCCGATACGTCCGTACCTTTCTGTTTAGCCTGCTGTATGTCATTATATGCCAGTTTTATCTCATTCGTCAATCTATTTGCATTCGCAAGTGCAGTGATAGCCCTGTCGGGAGCGTCCGATGGTGCGATTCTCATGTCGATATTATGGCACTGGCTGCAAAGATTGTGGAAATCGCTTATATTCAGAACCTTGAACTCATGCGACCTGTGGCAGGTATCACACGTGGGGGCCTGCTGGAGAGCTTTTAATTTCTGATAATGCAGAGAATTCTTGAACTGGGTTAATTCATCAGTATGGCATTTTCCGCATGTTTCTGGCACATTCCTGTAAAAAACAGTGCTGTTGGTATCAGAAGACCTTAAAATCCCTATATGTGCTGTTTCTTTTATCTCCGATGCCGGATTGCCTCCGTGGCAATTATTACATGTGACATTGAAAAGCGCATGTTTGGATTTTGTCCATTGTAAATAATTACTCTGGGCAAAATTATTGAGTGTTATGGTATGGCATTGGAGAGAACATGGTATGTCCCGCGCCAGATGTTGTAATCTTATTTCATTGAATTGTTGCTCTGTCTCGTTAAACGCAGAAAGTTTTTCATGACAATTTAAACATGAATTATCTGCTAAAGCCAGAGGTACGAATAAAATTGCTAATAAAAGTGGAATAACGAATAAATATGGTTTGTTGAAGTTCATTTCTGCCTCCTATGTCTGTTTCAACTTAATTTTCATAAGACCTTTTCAGGAAATATGCAACAAACAGGCCAATTATAAAAAGGGCTGCCCCGAATCCGGGTGTTTTCGTAGCTGCAGGTGTTTCCTGGGCATTTGATGTTGCATTCGTGGCTTTTTGCGCTTCTACGATACCTTTCTGGACTTCAGTATCAAAGAAGGTCAAATTAAACCTGTGCCACACCGAGGGAGTATCCTTGAGGATTGTCATTGCCGAATCCAGATTTACTTCTGCCTGGGTCACATCCAATTTTTTTGCTTTTGCAGTATTTATTGCGCTTCTGGCTTTTGAAATTTCAACCCGCAATTCACCGACTGAAGATAATGCGTTTTGTGCTTTTGCAGGCACGGTCGGGTCGATACCAGTTATGTTATTATGGCAATTACTGCAGAAATCCTCGATTTCAGAAGCTGTCAGGACGCGCACGCTGTGCGCCTGGTGGCATGTAATGCATGCCGGGGCGGGTCCTTCTTCACCCGATTCCAATTTCATGAAATGCTTTGAACCCTTGAATTGATCAAGTTCGGCCTGATGACATTTTCCGCAGGTTTCAGGGGTATTGGTACGTGCGATACTGATATTTGATAAACCCACATGTGCTGCCTGCTTTGAAACTCCGGACGCGTTGCCGCCGTGGCATTTTTCGCATGTTACGTCAAAAAGGGCATGCGTGGATATAGACCACAAGGCATAAGTGCTTGCCGTGGTCTTGTTTAGTTTATCTTCATGACACACTATTGAACACGAAATGCCATTTTCAAGATGCTTGATACGTATATCGATAAATTGCCTCTGTTCTTCTGTACTAAAAAGCAATCTGCGATGGCAATCTGCACAAGAGTTGTTGGGCAAATTTGGCGATGCCGCTATCGCAGGCTGAATTAACAACAGCAGCATCGACAACGTTGCCAGCAAAAAAAATATTCCTGTAATCCTCGAAACGTTTTTGATTCGCATATAAAGTACTCCTATCATACCTATATTAATAATGACTTATTCCCCCCATATCAGCAAAATACTTAAACTTATCCTTTCAAAGCTGCCAAAAAATATAAAAAAACAATCATTCTTTAACCTCCCGCCGCCTTTCACTCCTGTATTCATCCACGAGCGACCTGAGCCACTCCTCTTTGGCGACAATCTTTCTCCGCTCTGCCTCTTTGTTCCACTCTTCAATCGAATTTTTAATATCATCAGGGTTGATAACAGCTAGCTCTCCTGCCAGGTCAAACTGGATATTCACATCCTTTGCTTTTAAAACAGGCATGCCAAGATTGAAAAGTTCCTCTTCTGCAGCATGGGACATATCGTTGCAGATTATAACAGCCCGGACGCCCATGTCAAATAGCATTTTAGCAGTAATACTCCCGCCGCCGCTTGCATCCTTGAGAAGTATTATATCGTCTTTTTTAATTCCTACCTCTTCCTGCGTCTTCAGGATGCTGTCTTTTGTAAATGCCGATATTATCTTTACAGGGAGCGCCCTGCCGCTTATTTCAAGCCTTCGGATATGTTTCAGCCTGTGTATCCTTTCGTTTAAAAATGAAATTTTCTTATTGTTTTCCGACAGTCTCTTCCGCAGGTGCGCAATCTCTTTATCACGAACCCGTATGATTTTTTCTTTTTTGAATTGTTTATAAGCTTCTGACTTCTGTTTTTCGATGAATTCCCCGAGTTTTTTAAGTTCTTCATCTTTAGTACCAAGTTTATTTTTCAATTCATCCTGGTACTTTTTCATTTCCTCAATGCTTTCCTCATATTTTCTTATTAGCTCCCTGGAATGATGGGATTCTTCATCCTTTACCAAGGGAACCTGAACGGCATCCGGCGCTTTTGTTTCTTTTTTGGTAATTTCCAGTATTGCAGTATCAACAGCCTTGCCCCTGACAACCTGCGCAATAACTTCATCAGCATCCATTCCATGAGGTATTTTTTTCTTTATCTGTTCAAACTTATTTTTATTCTTGCGATACACAGAAACGGCAGCGGCTATGGCATCTCGCTCATGGTTGTTTGAATATCCATACGGTGTCGCAAGCTCAATTTTATCTTCTGCAGATAACACATTCTCAGGTGAGCCCAATACGGCATTGAATGCGCGCCTGATTTTTTCAACAGCATTCGGGGTCGGGAATACGTCGCTTGCGATAATGAGCGGTCTTCCCTGTTCTGCAATCATTTCGATAACTTCCGGGATTGAAATTGTTCTTGAACTGTGGAGCATCCGAAGTTCACCTTCAAGCGTAACGACAGCTATGGCAGTTGTTGTGCCTGGATCGATGCCCACGATAATATAATCCCTTTTCCGTGTTTTGAGCGGCTTAAAAAAAAGAGCATCGCGTTCAATGCTCTTTACATTCACCTGCACATCGCCGTATTTTCCTGACCCGACATGGACCTGGCTTCTGGGAGCGTCAACGAAGAACTCGGATTTTGAGTATCCGCCGAATCTTTCGGTTACATTCTGGGTGAATGTGAATCCTTTTGTCTTTGATTGCTCATTCAGGTAATCCTCTATTTCCCTTGCTTTTTGCCTCACGTAACCGTGCATCTTGCGCCTGTACCTGTTCTGGCTCCACCCACCTCTCCCGGGTGAGCGCGCCCTGCTTACTTTGATTATTGTTTTATCTTCAAACGCGGAGACTTCATATCCAATACCCATCTGCGCGAGCCGGGCGCAGGCAAGGGCTTCAGCATTGGGGTCGAACCTGTCAAAAGAGATGCCCTGCTGTTTTGCAAGTTTTATAAGGGGCAGAAGGTTTTCACCGCCCGTTACCTGGATGAGTTTCGTGTTCGCAGGCAATTTAGAAAGAATTGATGCAAGCTCATGCTTACCTGATGCAAGCTCGAAAATATTATCAACTGCGATTAGCGCTGGCTTCTCCTGCCATGCCATCCTGAGCAATTTCTGCCTGCTTACCATACGGTGATGCCCGGCTTCGTTCCCCTTAAGGATAACAACAGCGAACCTTGGCTCTTCTTTAGCCCTGACTGAACCTTTTGCGATATCTACCCCAAAGATAACATTTTCCTGCATAATCAGGCCACTATGGTGTTAATCACTTCCCGGATATCCCTTTTAATCCTGTATTTCCTGTTAAAAAAGGAGAGGACGTTGTCAATATCACGATAAAGCAATTCGGTGGCATTTGCATGAGATGGTGTAATGTATTGCGGCCAGTCGATAATCTCGCATCCTTCGGGATTGACGAATATATTGAATTCACTCAGGTCTCCATGGATTATACCGAGCCTGTATACTTTTCTCACCTGTTCCAGAATCTCATTAAGGTACCAGTCCGGCTCGTTTATAGTTGTATGTGCAAGCTCCTCTCCTTTTGCTATTGACATCACGATTGCGTGCCTGTTATAATCAACAGGCTCGGGGACGCTCACCTCGGGATAAAGGGT
>JBGPUU010000018.1:0-36126 GCA_041491305.1 Candidatus Methanoperedens sp. | reverse complement strand
CGAAAAGACACGTTGAAGTTTGACGAGAAAGGAATGCTCGTTAAGTGACGGGGCAGCCGTGACAGAGTACAAACAATGCATCATTGTGCGCGATGACCTGAAATTGTCAAAAGGAAAGCTTGCAGTCCAGGTGGCGCATGCCGCCATCTCCGCGTATGACTGTGCACGAAAGGAGGCCCGGGAAGCGTGGAAAGAGGGAGGGCAGAAGAAAGTTGTATTGAGAGTTCCGGGATTGAAAGACCTTTTTGAATTGAAGGAGCTTGCAAGAAGACAGGGTTTGCCAAATATGTTGATAACCGATGCCGGACTTACTGAGGTGCCGCCAGGGACAATTACGGTGCTTGGGATCGGGCCTGCTGAGGTGAGCGAATTGGATAAAATAACGGGTAAGTTGAAGCTGGTTTAAAATTGGCGCAACATGCGGGGCATCAGAAGGATACTCTGGATTTGGAAGGTCTGTTGGAGCTAAAGTTTCTTACAATGGGGTTATTTTTATGTAATTGGAGATCAATTATTCAATATGTCTGAGGCAATAAACTCAACAGAAATTTTACATGAATTAAGGACAATTAGAGAAGATCTTGATTATATTAAGGGCCATATGGTAGACATTGACTCAATTCTAACAGAAGAGGATTATCTTTCTTTGCAGGTGTACAGAAAAGAAAAAGCTTCTGACATACTCACTTCTCATGAGGATCTTAAGAATGAATTGGGAATATGATGTTTGAGATTAAATATTCAAGGCAAGCGGTCAAATTTCTAAAATCTCTTGATAAGAAGCTTGTTTTGAGAATCTTCCTTAAGATTGAAAAATTAAAAGAAGAACCAATCCCGCACGATTCTAAAACAGTTGAAGGATATAGTGAGAAATTATTTAGAGCACGGGTAGGAGATTATAGAATATTGTATGAAGTGGATTATAAAAATAATCTGATAGGAGTCGTGAAGATAGAAAAAAGAGCAAGAGCTTACTGATGTTTAATTTTTCCTTTTTTGGCGCCTGTTTTTAGGGTTTAAAGATTTTTTTTGGTTATATAGTGTGAGAAGGAGTGCATGGGAGCAGTCACGGTATTACCCCGTACGATATACGAGGCCTATACATACCGTTTTTATGAATATACGGGATTATTCCTCATATGCTCAATTATGCACTGAAATTCACTTCTCCACAGCATCCCAAGGAAGATCTCAACCTTTCACCCTCACATATTCCTTCTTCATGCACCTGTCCATGACAACCTCGATACCCGCATCCCGTGCTTTTGCAGCAGCCTCTTCATTCACGATACCCTCCTGCATCCACACAGCCTTTGCTTTTATTTTGATTGCCTCGTCCACAATGGGAGGAATAGCTTCAGAACGCCTGAAAATATCCACCACATCCACTTTTTCAGGTATGGAAAGGAGGTCAGGATAGCATTTTTTCCCTTCCCACTCAGTCAAATTCGGGTTGACAGGGATGATTTTATATCCGTGCAATTCAAGAAAACTTGCCACAAAATGACTCGGGCGCTCAGGGTCATCCGAGATGCCCACGACTGCAATAGTCCTGTAATTTAAAATATTCTCGATGGTCATTATTTCAAATTTTCAAGGGTCTTAAGCTCGTTATTTAATACCCTGCGCATTCGAATCAGGTTTAAAATATAAGCTATCAAAACAATCCATACGACGCCAAAAGCTGCATCCAAATAACTCATAACAACTATTTTATTTGCTGATTACATAAAGGTTAAGGTAACAAAGGATAATGCGTGATTTATTGATAGAACAAAAGGTAAAACCTCCAAGGCTTATTGCATGGGAACTGACAAATGCCTGTAATCTTGCCTGCATACACTGCAGGGCGTCGGCTATTAAAGAGCCTGCGCCTGATGAATTATCCACCGCCGAGGCAAAACATTTTGTGGATGAACTGGTCGAGTACAAACCGATTATAATACTGACCGGAGGCGAGCCGCTTCTCCGTGCCGATGTTTATGAAATTGCACAATATGCCACAGGACGCGGTCTGCGCGCGGTGCTTGCCACCAATGGTACGCTTCTCACGCCTGAAATAGTCAGGAAACTGAAAGAGGTGGGAATACAGCGGGTGAGTATCAGTATCGATGGGGCGACAAAGGAGACACATGATACCTTCAGGGGAGAAACCGGGGCATTTGAGGCTGCGCTCCGCGGGATTGATATTTTAAAGAAAGAGGGCTTGAGTTTCCAGGTAAACACCACAATAACGAAAAGGAACCTTGTTGAAATTCCGCGTATTTATGAACTTGCGATTGAATTAAAAGCGTCTGCGCTTCACATATTCCTGCTTGTTCCTACAGGAAGGGGTGAGGAAATAGAATCCGAGGAAATCCCGCCTGCGGAATATGAGCGCGTGCTTAACTGGTTCTATGATAAGAGCAAGGACAAGAGGATCCAGTTAAAAGCCACATGCGCCCCGCATTATTTCAGGATAATGCGACAGCGCGCAAAAGCGGAGGGAATAAGGATCACACCTGAAACCCACGGATTTGAAGCCATGACGAAAGGCTGCCTTGGCGGCTCAGCATTCTGTTTTGTATCAAGTAAAGGCGATGTCTATCCATGCGGATACCTTCCTGCGCTTGCCGGCAATATCAGGCAGAAGCCTTTTAAGGCTATATGGGAGAAATCAAAAGTCTTCAACGACCTTCGCGATCCGGGAAAACTCAAGGGCAAATGCGGGGACTGCGAGTACCGCACAGTGTGCGGCGGGTGTCGCGCGAGGGCGTATGCAGCTACAGGCGATTACCTTGATGAAGAGCCGTATTGCGTGTATGTGCCGGTGAAAACGGTGAAAGCATGATTTCCCTTGATGATGTTGATAAAAAGATATTGAACGCTGTGCAGCTTGATTTCCCGCTTGAGCACAGGCCGTTTGCGGTACTTGGAAAAAGCCTCGGCTTAAAAGAGGAGGAAGTAATAAGGCGCATCAGGCGGCTTCAGTCAGAGGGGGCAATAAGGCGCATAGGTCCGATAATCAGTACAAAGAAAACAGGAGGCGTGAGCACTCTTGTGGCTATGAAGGTGCCGGAGGAGCGGGTGGATGAGGTTGCAGGGATTATTAATGAATATGATGAGGTATCGCATAATTATTTGAGACCTGCAAATTACAACATCTGGTTCACGCTTTCGGCTGAGAGCGAGGAGAGAATGCAGGAGATATTGAGGGAGATTTCTGAGAAAACGGGGTGTGAAGTCATGAATTTGCCTACGAAGAGGCTGTTTAAGATTGGAGTGAAGTTTGATATTAGATAGATGTATATCTAATGGCGGCATTTCAAAGAGGGATTTCGCTATGTTTAGGAATTTCGCTTAATTTTTCAATGGAAGTTAGTACTTTTGAAAAGCAAGTTGAGACTATGCCTTTTTTAAAATACCTAATGCAACCTATGAATAAAGCTATCGAACATGAAAATGAGTTTGTTAAGGAGGGAAAAATACCAAGTTATCAATATATCCCAAAAGAAATCGAATTAAATAAATTAATTTCTAAAATAAAAATCAAGAAATTATATGAAATACTATAGCTGTGCATTAAGTCTAAATAAGATTAAAGGCTAGAGATTTTTATGAGATATGGTGGCAAAAATAGTGAAAGACCAATTCGAGAAATTCGCAATCCACAGTGGCTACGCTTTGTAAAAGTATATAGCAGAAACTTGTATTGGGATGATCCTTTTGTATATATTAATGAGGCTGTTTCTGAAATATTCGAATGCGATCACGTGGCAAAAAATGCCGATGATTTTGTAGAATCCTGTAATAAAGTTCTTGAGAACTGGAATAAGGAATTAAAGCCGTTGGGTGTTGTATTAAGGCTTGGAAAAGGCTCTCCATTTGAAAAACGTCGCAGACCATATGCTATTCGAATATATAGAAAAGAGAGCAAAGCATATTCTGAAGTGGACATTATAAAAATGTACGAGAAAATACAGTTGACCAGACTATTGGAAACTCCAAGTACGAGTATCTGGTCTAAATTAAAGGAATATGAGACTGTGAAACCCGAAGATATTATAGGGCATTTCTCAGAAAAGAGAGGATTCTTTGAGGAAGAACTGAAAAATGCATTTGACCGGATTGCCTTATTCTTAAATTGGTGGAGGAAAGAGTTTAAAGAGTTAACAACCAGAAAAGAATTAATGAATTTGCCAGTGGCTTCTTTTTTTGGAAGTATTGGGTTAAATGAGATTACAAACATTTTATTAGTATCTTTCTTTTCTGCTTACAATGGGTTTTTTAGAACGGCTTTCAAAGATTTTAGAGATCTAATTGAATGGCTCAGCTTGATTATTTTTATTGATTGTCTTTACCCAAAATATATAGAAGAAAACAGAGAACCTCTACAAGAACCGTACTATAACGCACTCATGGATGGTGACTGGCATAAAATTTTGGTCATGGGGTCAAAAGAGGATAAAATAACCGACATAAAAGGGCTTTCAAGTTCAATTGAAAAAAGAATATTTGATCCTAATGACAAATTCTTTAATGAAAGGGGAATATCTAAAAAACAATTTATAGAAGGTATTAAAAGACATTTAAGCACACCACTATTTTTAGTTTCAACGGGACGCATATTATGTCATGAACATGCAGAAGAAATGAAAGTAAAACATTATTTATCTTATAAAGATATACATACTGACCTTGCTAATGATATTCGTCATATAGTGTATATTCTTGAAACTGGAGAAGATTATTTACCACCCCATATTCATGATTTAGAAAAGCTTGAAGAGATTTCTAAAGGACTTTCGCGGTTTGTCGTTCCATCCCAATGTGAAAAATGTGGAAAAGATGCCGGTGAAGATACGATTTATGCTATTAGAATTCCGACTTCAAATGTTCTTTCATATCTGTCTTGGAAGCGTCTAAATTTATCCAAAGAATTTATTAAAACACTCCAAGAGAAATACGACAGCTACAGTTGGTTTGTTCATCCATATCCGCAAACGAAACAATATTTCCCCTTTACATCTAAAGATGAACTGGAAATGTGGAGTAAGGAATTGAATACTCTTCTCTGTATTATGAGTTCTGTTCTTTGCAATTTAATTGCTTATTTCAGGACAAATTTCAACGAAAAATTTTCTGATGTTCTGAAAAATACAGATAAATGTAAAAAATGCCAATATAGAGCAAACAACTTCCGCGAGCTTACACCATTTATGATAAAAAAGCTGTGGCCAAAGTATCTTGATTCTCATACTTAGATTTTGATACCAATACCTAAATAGATGCCTCGAATTCATTAGGATGATGATGCTGAAGCTGAGAACATCTCGCTGAACACCATTAATTCAACTGAATTCCTGTGATGCTCGATACATTATTATCCTGCATGGCCGCGCCTATAGTTCTCTTATAGCATGTTTCGTAAGTTTCCATAATTTCAATCTTGAAGAATTAATACGATTATCACCTGGCCATAAAACCCCGACTTTGGAAAATATACTACAAGCGTTCTTATTTTTGTCCTTGGTTTATTTATTTCTTCATTCTTTTTCATTTTGGGTAAGATAGATGGGGCAGTCTTTACAAACATAATTTTTGTTGTTTTAGTTTATGCTGGTGGACTTATCAGCAATAAAAGCGAAACTTAACAAGAAGCCTAAAACCTTCCTACAGTGGTATCAAATTTAAGTTAAAACATTCCACCTCCTGGAACATTTCGATAACTATTTATTCCTTGAAAGCCCATATCTCAGCATGGAAGACCTTGAACTATTAAACGAAATCATCTCTCAGAATCCGTGGTGGACTGCCGGAGCGCCATTGAAGGAAACAACCACTATGAGAGATGTATGGAGCGAGGTTCTCGAAGATATTGGCAAAAAAGAAGTCACCTGTTTTGTAGGTTTAAGGCGGGTTGGAAAAACAATACTGATGAAACAGGCAATCCAGCACCTTTTAGAAAACGGAATTGCTCCAAAGAGGATACTCTACTTTTCTTTTGATGCCATGAAAAAAGAAGAAACAATCATCAGGCGCATTGTAACCCTCTACAGCAGGAACATAATCCAGGAAGTCCCGAATGAACTTACCGATAAGGTTTTTATATTCTTTGATGAAGTACAGAAAATCAAAGAGTGGGGCGAAGAAGTGAAATCCATTTTTGATAAAGGCTGGGACATAAAATTCTTTGTATCGGGTTCTTCGAGCATGAACATATTGAAAGGAAGCGGTGAGAGCCTGATTGGAAGGATAAGGATTCACAGGATACATCCCTTTTCCTTCAGGGAATTTTTGAGACATAACGGGATGGAAATTGAAAATATGTCCCTCGGAGACCTGAAACCTCCCCTGCAAACTGAAAAAATAATATTGTTATTTGATAGATACATGGAGCTTGGCGGCTTTCCTGAGACATATTCGCTTACAAAAGAAGAGTTAAAAAATACTCTTAAAACGTGGATTGATTTAGTGTTTTATAGGGACATAGTGAATTTATTTGAAGTAAAAAGAATAGACGCGCTCGAAGGTCTTTTCTATTCGTTTGTGAAAGAGTCCGGGAACATCGTAAATTACGCAAAACTCGCTAATTCCCTAAATACAAAATTTGAAACTATAAAAACATATATAGAATATCTTGACAATTCTTTCCTCATAGAGAAAAGCCAGTACTACTCAGGAAGCAGAATAAAAATATCTGAAAAAAACTTCAAAATTTATGCCTCAGACCACGCTTTCTTCCACCTTGAAGACACAGAAGAGGGGTTAATAGCGGAAACCCTTGTATTCAACCACTGCAAGAAGCATATTTGGGAGGATGTTTTTTATTGGAAGGATATAAAAGGGAATGAAGTGGATATCGTCATCCTGAGAAATAAAACCCTGCTGCCCATCGAAGTGAAATTCAAATCCAGGGTTGATAAAAAAGAGCTAAAAGGATTGTTCTCATTCATGGATAAATACAATTGTAAAAATGGAATAGTTGTTACTAAAAATAGTTTAGATAGCATCGAATCAGAGGGAAAAGAGATACGGATGATGCCTATCTGGCTGTTTTTACTTGCAAATCAATCTTAAGGAAATGGGAATGTTTATGGATAAACCATGAGCAACAGTAGAACAGTATTCATAGGCGTTGACCTTGGAACCAGCATGCTCCGCAAAAGCACGGGTCTTGCTTACCTTATTGAAAAAAACGGCAAGCCCCTGATAGAAGCTCTACCTGAGCATACGGTATCAGACGATAAGAAAATCCGCGATTACTTAACCGGTTTATCAGGAAATTCAAGTTCAAGGATTATCGGCATAGATGCGCCTCTCTCAAGACCTGAGCACGGTACGATGAGGGAATGCGAAAGGCGGCTTCGCAAACACGGAATCCCATGCTACCCATCGGGCGCGCAATGGGTAAGCAGGTGGGTGGATAAGGGGATTGCACTCAAGAAATGGGCCGAAGCCGAACTTGATGCAAGGATAATAGAAGTTTACCCCTATGCAGCCAGGAGAATCCTCCATATTGGCATCGATGAGAAGAAAAAATCAAAGGAAGGCAGAAAGGTAATCCAGGATGAGCTTTCAGGTTTTATAACCGGGCTGGATGAAATTACGGGTGACAGGCTTTTGTTTGATGACGAACTGGATGCCATACTTTCAGCATACGTCGCCTACTGCGAAGGTAATGGAATTGCTTCTAAAATAGATGGCGGGGACGGCGTAATCTACGTGCCAATGGAAAGGCGTAATCATACGATAAATGAATATTAGCTAAATTTTAACTATCCAGAAACCCAATTATTTTATTCACTATCGGTTCTATGTCATGAAGACCGGATTTACCCACAACCGCTATCACAGGGCAGCCTCTTTTGAAAATGGAAGCCTCCTCATTACTATCCGCAACAATGATGCGGGGCTTGTCAGATAACGTGAAACCATCGGCGAGAACAATATCGGTATCAGAAAAATATTTATCGCAAATCTCATCAATTTCCATTTCCTTTTTAACTTTCTTAATTAATGCAAATTTCACAGATGAGGCTACAGCAACCGTATCTGCCCCTGCTTTTGCATATTTCCAGCTATCCTTACCTTCGATATCCATTTCAAAATCGCCATGTTTATGATATTTTATAGCCCCGACCCGGAGACCGCGGTTCTTCAGTTCTTTTATCAAGTTCTCCATCAATTTCGTTTTTTCGTTTTTGTTTTTCCCCACAATACAAATGACAGGAATCACTTGAGCCTCTCCGGGTGCGCAAAGACAGACATTTTATCTTGCGACACAAAACAAACAAGGCAAACTCCCGTCCTTTGGGCGGCATCAATACCGGTATTAAGCGGCGCTGTTTTTGTTGCTACAAGAGGTATTCCGGCGCGGGCGGCTTTCAATACCATGCCGGCTGATTGTCGTCCCGTAGATAAAATAAAATGCCTGCTTACATCAATTCCCTCAAGATAGGCGCGCCCTACAATCTTATCAAAAGCATTATGTCTTCCAACGTCTATCGCTTTTGCCACGCATTCACCACCTGTATTTACAAGGCATGCCGCATGAGTACCGCGCGTACTTGTATATACTTCCGACTCAAGGAACACAAGGCTTTTTTTAATAGTCTCGGGGCTGAAAATCGTATCCGAGTTTACAGATACCGATTCGTTTTCTTCCCACCTGACACCAACGCATCCTGAGGAGCGCAATTCGCGCCAGAGTTCAAGATGTTCTGTGGGTTCTACCTCGACATGTATTGTGTTTCCATCGATACGGATGTCCTGAATGTCATCCGGTGCTTTTACAATCCCCTCGCAGATAAGATAGCCGTAAGCAAGCTCCTTTTGCATTTCAGGGGTAGCAAGTATTGATGCAATAGAGACATTGTTTACAAAAAGCTCAATAGTATCTTCCACTGCCACTACGTAATTTTTTTCCCGGGTTCCATCGCCGGTTAGCTCCAGTGCATGATATTTTTTAGAATACATATTAAAATGATTTGAATTTTGCATTTTTGATTATCTTCTGCATATCCTCAGGTGTATTGATATTCATAAACGTTTTTAATTCCGGGTCAAGTTTCTTAATCTCATCGATTCCCACATAATTGACTTTTAATTTAAAAACAGGAGCAAGAATAATAGTTTCACCGGAATCGATTGCTTTCGTAGTCTCAAGTATCATTGGCTTACACCTGTAAACAGCATGCAACGGCTCAAGAAAACCGTCCTCCCATCGCGGGATTGCCGCATCGTGAAATTCACTTTTCTGGAAAAGCAGCCTGACTATTTTATCATTTATGAAAGGCATGTCGCAGGCCGCAATAAAACAGAATTCATCCCTGCATTCAAGAAGCCCTGAAAGTATGCCTGCAAGCGGTCCAATGTTAGTATGCATATCGTATGCAAAAGAAAATCCGGGGAAGCGGGATTCCAGCAATTCGCCCTGTGCCCTGTCGCGAACGGAAATAATAATGTTATCGACCACTTTTTCGAGGCTTTCGATAACGTAAGCCAGAAGAGGTCTGCCATTAATATCCATGAGGGCTTTTTCCAGGTAACCCAGCCGGCTTCCCCTACCCCCTGCAAGGATGAGCGCAGAATTAGACATGACCATCACCTTTCTATATGTGCCCTGCCTCTTTCATGCTAAAATGTCTCCCGTCGCCGATAATTACATGGTCAAGGACGGTTATTCCAATTATGCTTCCGGTTTCCACTAATTTTTTGGTTATTTCAATATCTTCCCTGCTTGGCGCGGGGTCGCCTGAAGGATGATTATGAGCCACGATTATATGCGCTGCAGATTCGGCAAGCGCAATCTTAAACACCTCCCTCGGATGCACAACATTGGCATTCAGGGATCCGATAGAGATGGTTTCTTCTTTTAGCACCTGGTTCTTGGTATCAAGGCAGAGTTCGATAAACATTTCTTTTTTCTCTTCACGCAATCTCGGGTATATCAGCCTGTAAACGTCTTCAGGCGAGTTTATTTTCGGTTTTTCCTCTTCTTTGTGGGATTCAAGCCTTCGCGCAATCTCAAAACATGCTGAAATCTGCGCAGCTTTGCTTTCTTTTATACCGTGTACTTTCATCAACTGGGTAAGGTTAATCCGGGATAGCTGTTTAAAATTATACTGGTTTAATATCCTGTGGGACATGTTTAACACATTCTCCTTTTTTGAACCTGTCCTCAGAATGATTGCCAGGAGTTCCGAATCGCTCAATGATGCAGGTCCTTTCTTTATCAGTCTTTCGCGCGGCCTATCCTCTTTTTGCATATCAAGGATTCTGATTTTATTTTCCTGCATGAATCCTCCAATAATTTTTATAGACATAAAATCTTCTAAAATAATTGAACAAACAGTAAAACTATTATGGGCATTAGCCTATATTGTTATTTTATGGAAGATGCAGATATTGTTTTAGAAGTAGACGGGAAGAATATCCCGATGAACGGATTTGTAAAGAAAATCCTGTTCGGAACGGTCAAAGGTTCTATTGAAACACTTCGTGATGTTGGAAGCGATTGGAAAAATGTCAAAATTAATTTAAAGAGATAATGTTTTTAAGTTGAAACTAAAAAATCACTATTTGCCATTTCGCATACTTTTAAAAATTATATACACAAAAGTTATCATTACCAGGATCAGGATCAATCCGAAGAACCTCTGGATATACTCTATTAAAGGAGAATCCTCGAATGAATAGAAATACGGGACATAAATCAATGATACGTGTAAGACCAGGATGAAAGCAAAAACTGCCAGCAGTAAAAACGCTTTTTTAAACTCGTCATATTTCAAAAAAATCCTGGATCTTATAACATCAGGGTCTTTTTTATAAAGATATATTACTATATATATTAATAAAAAGAAGGTTATTATGGATAAGGGCATGACTACTACTTCATCAATTGTTTCCAAGGCGTTTTTGAGATATATCATATTTATTTATAGGAATATCTATATCGTTTATTCCTATCCTTTCCTATCATAACCGAACCTATTAAGTAATAATATGCACATTGGCTAAATAAATTTATCGGCTAACATGGACGAAATTGATAAAAAATTATTAAAATCAACGCAGGATGGGATACCAATAGTATCCGAACCGTTCAAACAAATCGCCAAAGAACTGGTGCTCCCGGAAGAGGAGGTTTTGAGGAGGCTGGATAACCTTTTAAAAGACGGGGTCATACGGCGTTTTGGCGCCTCTATCGGTCACAGGGCTATCGGAATAACCGCAAATGCCATGTGCACATGGAATGTCCCCGAGGAGAAAGTGGAAACAGTAGGAGCTATAATGGCCGGTTTTCCTGAAGTGACACATTGTTATGAACGCCCGCGCTTTCCTGACTGGAGATACAACCTTTTTACCATGATACATGCCTATTCGCGTGATGAATGCGAAAAAATAGCAAGAGAGATATCCATTGCTACAGGCATTAAAGATTACAGCATTCTTTTCAGCGAAAGGGAATTCAAGAAAACCGGTGTGAGGCTATGAAAGATTTTTTACCGCTGATGCTTGATTTGAGCGGAAAAGAAGTGATAATTTTCGGAGGCGGCGATGTAGGAGAACGAAAAGCAGCGCTTTTTTGCGAGCACGCGCACGTGATTGTCGTGAGCAGGGAGTTCACACCCCGCCTGAAGGAACTTTGCGAAAAAGGAAAAATAAACCTGATAAAGGCTGACCTTTCTGAACCGGGAATAGACGGATATCTTAAGAATGCATTTATTGTTATTCCCGCTACAAATGATGCAGTTTTAAATGAAAAGATAGCAGAGCTTGCACATGAAAGCGGGATACTTATTGACCGTGTGGATGGTCTGGGGGATATCATCGTCCCTTCACTAATAAAGCGGGGCGATATTGTAATCGGGATATCGACTCATGGGCAGAGCCCTGCGCTTTCAAAGTATATCCGTGAAAGGATAGAAGAGGTCATAACACCCGGATTTGCGGAGATGTCAAGGCTTCAGAACGAGATTCGCGAATTACTTAAAACACGAGTGGAAGACCAGAAAAAGCGGAAAAAGATTTTATGGGAAATCATCAATGATAATGAAGTTTGGACAGCTCTTGGCGAATCCTATGACAAAGCATATATGTTAGCTTTAAAACATATAGACAGGAACATTAATGACTGAAATATCAAGCATGCTTATCACGCATACCAAGGCGACCATAGATGAAATGGAGGGTGCCTGGCACGGAGGCATAGACCAGCTTTTAGTCCGTCTTAAATCTCATGAACTCGTTGAAGAATGTGCTGTCCTGAAAACATGCAACCGTGTTGAAGTGTATGTGGTTTCGCCAAAAGGAAGCAAGGTGCTTTTTGAATTCGCAAAACACATGAAAGTCTCATCGCGGATTATCGATTTTCTTGACCATGAGGAGACTCTCCGCCATCTGTTGCGCCTGACCTGCGGTCTTGAGTCCATGATAGTCGGGGAAGACCAGATTCTCGGGCAGGTCAAAGAGTTATTCCTTATGGCAAAAAAAGCCCAAGCTGTCGGAAAAACACTGGATACGGCTTTTAACAAGGCAATACAGGTGGGAAAGCGGGTAAGGAACGAGACCGGCATCAATAAAGGGTCTGTGTCCATCGGTTCTGCAGCGGTGGAACTTGCAGAGGAAGAGCTTGGCGGGCTGGATGGAAAGACTGTTATGGTAATAGGGGCGGGCGAGATGGGCACTCTTGTGGCAAGGGCGCTTGCGAATAAGAACATCAAGGTAATTTACGTTGCGAACAGGACTCTTGATAAAGCCGAGGCTTTAGCCTGCGAATTAGAGGGCAAGGCTGTGAAGTATGAGTCAATGGAACAATACATCCCGAAATCGGATGTGGTAATCAGCGCCACCAAAGCCCCCCACTTTGTTTTAACGCATGAAATAATGTCCAAATTAATAAAAAAACGGAAAAACGGGATAATGCTTATCGACATAGGGAACCCGCGAAATATAGAGAGCAGTGTAGGGGATATCCAGGGGGTCAGCCTGTATAATATCGACAGCTTAAGAAGCATAAGTGAGGCAAACCTTGAGAAACGAAAGGAAGAGGCCAAAAAAGTTGAGATAATTATAGAAGAAGAAATCGAGCATCTCAAGAAGCAATACAAGCGCCAGCAGGCAGATGCTATTATCGCATCCCTTTATTCAATGGTTGAAAAAATAAGGGAAAAGGAGCGCGAAGAGGCGATAAATAAGCTCATGGCGCGTCATACAATCGGGGATATCGAGCGTGAAGTGCTGGATGACATGACTCATTCTTTTGCTAACCAGATACTTGCAGAGCCCACGAAGATTCTCAGGAATGCGGCGGAGCATGATGATGAGAGGTTTCTGGACACGGTGGCGGAGTTGTTCAGGTTGAACGGGGTTAAAGAGAAGAAGTAAAAACTTTTGTAAGTACTTTTTTAAACTTCGCCATTTATAATATCCCTCATGCGCATCCCCGAACTTCTTGCTCCCGTCGGCAGCAAAGAAGCGCTCATAGCAGCTATCGAGAATGGAGCCGATGCTGTGTATTTCGGTGGAAAAGTTTTCAGCGCACGGCAATATGCCTCGAATTTCACGCGCGATGAGCTTGAATGGGCTATCGATTATGCCCATGTCAGGGGTATTAAGGCATATGTGACCGTGAATACGCTCGTCAAAGATTCCGAGCTTGAAAAAGCCTGTGATTACCTGCAATTCCTCTGCAATTGCGGTGCCGATGCTGTCATCGTGCAGGACCTCGGCATACTGCGGCTGCTGCGGGAGCAGCTCCCTGAACTTCCGGTTCATGCCAGCACGCAGATGACGATTCATAATGTGGAAGGAGTGAAGTTCTTGCAGGAGATGGGAGTAAAAAGGGTGGTACTTGCCCGTGAACTCACTTTTGATGAAATCCGCAGGATAAAATCCCGGACAGGCATAGAGGTTGAAACCTTCATCCACGGCGCCCTGTGTTTTTCATATTCAGGCCAATGCCTCCTCAGCAGCATGATAGGAGGAAGAAGCGGGAATCGCGGATACTGCGCCCAGCCATGCCGGAAAAAGTACAGGATGAATGGAATTGAAGGTTATCTCCTCAGTCCAAAAGACCTCAATATGAGCGAACATATCGGCGCCCTTGTAGATGCTGGCATTGACTCATTCAAGATCGAAGGACGGATGAAGCGGCATGAATATGTTGCCGGCGTTGTGCGGGTTTACCGAAAACTTATAGACCGGTATTTTGAATCATCAGCGGACTCCCAGGTAACCGAGGATGAAAAGCACACGCTGCTGCAATTGTTCAATCGCGGGTTTACAACCGGTTATTTTTTCGGGAATCCGGGAAGCGGCCTGATGAGCCGCAAATACCCATATAATATCGGTACAAAGCTTGGCACTGTAGTTGATTATGAGCCAATGGAAAAACTTGTATCCATAAAGCTTAAAGCACCTTTGAGAAAAGGGGACGGCATAGGCATAGGAGAATCCGGGGTTATTGCCAGGAAAATATTTATCGAAAATCGAATGGTCACGGCAGCAAACCCCGGCTATACGGTCAGGATACCCTTTGATGGCGATGTCGCAAGAGGCGATGCCGTTTTCAAGACATTTGACAGCGGGCTTATGGCTGCGCTTGAAACAGGAAATATCAAAAAAATCCCGGTAAAAATTGCAATAAAAGCAAAAATAGGGGAGCCTCTGGAACTTCGCCTCAACGATGGAGAAAATGAAATTGCGATTCAGGGAGAAATCGTAAACCGGGCAGAAAGAAAGCCAATTTCCAGACAATCTATAGCTGAACAATTAATGAAGCTGGGGGGCACTTTTTTTGAAGCGCAGGAAATTACATTTGACATTGATGAAAACATTTTCATCCCGGTCTCAGAACTTAATTCGATTCGCAGGGAGGCGATTTTGCATCTTGGGGAAATACGCACAAACAAATGGAAACGCCAGTGCAGCAAACCTGTAATCGCTCTTGAAAAGAGAAACATGGAATTAAAACCTCTTCTTTGCGTAAATACAGGCTCTGTCGAATGTTTTGAGGCTGCTGTTGATAACGGCGCTGATGTTGTTTATTTTGGCGGGGAAATGTTCGGAAATAGTAAACCGCAGATAAACGCAGATGAACGCAGATTTATTGAAAGAGAGGATTCCAGTTATGCTATTGAATACGGAAGGAAAAAGGGGACAAGCGTTTTTGTAAGTACGCCGCGGATAATTAAAGAAATCAAGGATTTTAATCATTTGTCTCCGGACGGTTATCTTGTTGCAAATTTGGGGGCTTTATACCATCTTCGTAAACAGGATACGAATAAGCCAATCGTCATCGATTATCCTTTCAATGTTTTTAACAGGCTGACAATGAATTACCTCTTGAATTACAGCCAGAGAGTAACATTATCGCCGGAACTTACTTTGAAGGAAATAAAAAACCTGACGTCTTTTGGTCAGACAGAGTGCATTGTGCATGGTTTTTTCCCGTTAATGGTTTCCGAGCACGGTCTTGTGAGCAGTCTGTATTCAGGCGGCAGGGATTCTGACATTTTATTAAATGATGAAAAAGGCTTCTCATTTCCAGTCAAAACAGACACGCAAAACCGCACTTATGTTATGAATTCCCGCGAGCTTTGCATGCTTGAGTACGTGCCCGATATCATAAAAGCGGGTGTCGCTTGTCTTCGGATTGAAGCAAAAACGTATGATAAAGATAAAGTGGGAGAAATAACGAGGGCATACAGGGATGCGATAGATAACAGTATTGCCGGTAAGAAAATGGAAAAAAGCTGCACCGGGGAATACACCACTGGTCATTATTTCAGGGGGGTTTTATGAAGACAAACTCACGAAAGAATGAATATTCATAACAACATAATAAAACTTTAAATCTTGACTAAAGTTTATATATCATTAATAATCATTAAGAATCAGGAGAACTAATGCCAATAGGTGTATACGTCTGCCATTGTGGGTCGAATATAGCAGGGACTATAGATGTTGAAGAAGTCAAGAAACACGCCGGGCAATTAAAAGATGTTGCCGTGGCACACGACATACCTTTTGCATGCGGTGATGCGGGGCAGGAACAGGTCAAAAAAGACATAACAGAGTACAAACTTGACCGCATCGTTGTAGCTGCATGCTCGCCGCGCCTCCATGAGGTCACGTTCAGGCGCGTGCTTGAGCAGTCAGGCCTCAATCCTCATCTTCTTGAGATGGTAAATATCCGCGAACAAGGTTCATGGGTGCATTCTGGCAGTGGAAACCTGGCAACCCAGAAGGCAAAAGACCTCGTAGCTATGGGCGTGGCAAAGGTTGCGCTGTTATCCCCGCTCGATAAGAAAACCGTGCCTGCGAACAAGGATGTTCTTGTAATCGGTGCAGGTGTGGCAGGGATAGAGGCGGCGCTAACTCTAGCCAATATCGGAGTAAAAGTTCGCCTTGTGGAAAAGGAGCCGACAATAGGCGGAAAAATGGCTTTGATGAATGAGGTTTTCCCGACAAATGATTGCTCGCTTTGCGTTCTTGCCCCGAAGATGTCAGATGTGCAGAACCATCCCAATATCACACTCTACACCTATTCTGAAATAACAAAAATCGAAGGACGGGCCGGGAATTTCAAGATAACAGGGATCAAAAAACCGCGATACATCGATGAGAAAAAATGCAAAGGCTGCATAGATATCTGCGCCAATGTATGTCCCATCGACGTGCCCAACCAGTTCGATTACGGAATAGGCGCAAGAAAATCCGTCTATATTCCTTTTGCGCAGGCTGTGCCACTCGTGGCGTGTATCGATGAGCATTGCGTGGGCTGCGACCTGTGCAGGCTTGCATGCCCTGCTGAAGCCGTCGATTTTAACCAGAAGCCAGAAGAGTTTGAGTTCCATGCCGGGGCAATAATCGTTGCAACAGGTTACCAGCCTTTTGACGCAAAAAGAAAGGAAGAATACGGATACGGGCGATACAAGAACGTAATAACCAACCTTGAGCTTGAGCGCATGCTGAGCGCGGCAGGACCCACCCACGGGAGGGTTGTGTCGCCATCTACAGGAAAAGACGTTAAAAGCGCAGCATTCATCCTGTGCGTGGGTTCCCGCGATGAGCAGGTTGGCAACCCTTATTGTTCGAAGGTATGTTGCATGGCTTCAATCAAGAATGCAGTAAAGATAGCCGAAAAATATCCTGATGCAAAAGTCACTGTCCACTACATCGATATAAGGGCGGGCGGTGAGATGTATGAAGAATATTATAAGCGTGCGCAGGAGATGGGCGTATCATTCGTGCGCGGGCGCGTGGCAGAGGTTGAGGAATCGGACGGCAGGACAATAATCCATTACGAGGATACGCTTTCAGGTGAGAAATGCCAGGAGGAATGCGACCTGGTGGTGCTCGCAATTGGAATGGAGGCGAATAAGGATTCAGAATCCATTGGCAAGATGCTGAATCTCTCCACACGCCCCGACCGCTTCTTCCAGAGCGCACATCCCAAGATGCGGCCTGTCGATACGCACACAAAAGGCGTCTTTATCGCAGGATGCGCAGGAGGTCCCAAGGAAATACAGGTATCCATCGAGCAGGGAAGTGCTGCTGCTGCAAAAGCTGAGGGTCTGCTTCACAGGGGCGAGATCGAGATTGAGCCGCTGAGCGCCTACGTACTACCTGAACTCTGCGACGGATGCCGGATTTGTGAAAGCGTTTGCGAGCTCGGACGGATAAAGGTAATAAAAGGAAAAGCCGTTGTTGATGAGGTGGCATGCAGGGGTTGCGGCTCGTGCAGCGCGGCGTGTCCCACCGGCGCAGTGCAGCTTAAAAGTTACACCGATGACCAGATTATGGCGCAAATAAAGGAGGCGACACGCGAGATAAATGAATTTCCGCTCGTTATCGGTTTCCTGTGCCACTGGTGCAGTTATGCCGCCGCTGACCTTGCAGGTTCAATGCGGCTCCAGTATCCCACGAACCTGCGAAATATCAGGGTTTTGTGCGCCGGCAGGGTTAATCCTTCCTTTGTTCTTGAAGCGCTGCGCAGGGGAGCGGATGGTGTTCTCGTTGCAGGATGCAGGTTCGGTGAATGCCACTATACCATAGGCAATTACTGCGCTTCCCAGAGGATGAATGTGCTTTCAAAATTACTGGTTGACTTGGGTTTTGATGAGCGCCGCCTCAGGGTTGAGTGGATAGCCGCAAGCGAAGGGGAAAAGTTTGCAGGGATAGTAAAGGACTTTGTCGGGCAGCTAAAGGATATCGGTCCAATCGGTAACGAGCTTAAGCGGTGATAGGGTGAGCGAAGAAAAACTTGAAGTTATCGTGGACAGCGATGTCAAAGGCACGCATTTCCTGTACACCCAGAAGACCGGGAAGTCAAAAAAGCTCCTTGATTACGACTATAAACGCTGCAACGGATGCGGTTTATGCATTGAAATCTGCCCGAAAAAGGCAATCGAAGCCGGCCCGCTGATAGAAATTGCCACAGGATTGGATGCGCCGCCTGTTATCATAGACCATACAAAATGTTCGTTTTGCGGCATGTGCGCGGCGTTCTGCCCTGTTAAGTCTATCAGGATGACTGTGAACGATAAGGATATCCTTGATTTGCAGGAGTTCCCGCACCTTGATTCTGGTGTAGTGTTCAACGATAAATGCCTTCCCTGCCTGATATGCAAAAGATCATGTCCCGAAGAAGCCATTAGCGTTGAGCTTACTTTCCCAAAAAAGGAGATTCTTGCACCGTTTAAGGCTGGAAAGAGCGGCGAAATCACCGTGGATATGGAGAAATGCACGCTATGCGGCGCCTGCGCGGAGCTTTGCCCTGCGTTTATACTTGTTGAGAAAAAAGCAAAAGCAGACGACCTCATGCCCTTTGATGACCTGCTCGTTGATAAGATAAAATGCGATTACTGCGGTATTTGTGTTCCATTCTGCCCTGAGGATGCAATAAAGGTGAAGGGCGATTTTGATGCAGAGGAAATAAAAAAGATTGCTCCCAAGCTTGCTGGAAAAATCAAAGTAGATGATAACAAATGCACTCGATGCGGCTGGTGCGAGGCGGTCTGTCCGTATGACGCCGCAGAGGTTACAAAACCGTTTGAGGGCGAGATTTCACTCATCGATGCAAAACTCAAAGGCTGCGACCCTGTGGGCTGCCATGGGTGTTTCAATGTCTGCCCGTCAAAGGCATGGATTATACCGGTGGATAAAAAAATCGATGTCGTGCGGGATTTCTGCACATACTGCGGCGCCTGTGAGAAAGCGTGCCACGTCAAAGCTATCGGGGTGAAAAGGACAAAGGCAAAACACACTGAAACGATGGATACGCCGTGGGCAGAGGACTGGAAAAAGGCGATAATCTGCCTGACCACAAAAGAACGGAAAAGACCTGACGTTTCACGCACGCTTCATGTTGAGAAAGCGGAAAAGAAGATTGAGCCTGAGCTTATCAGGCCTGACGTAAATCCTGATTTCAGGAAGATTGTTGATGAAAGGATTAAAAAGCTATCTTCGCTCCTGGATAAAAAAAATGTAAGGCGTGCATGGGAGAAAAAAGAGCCTGCGGCTGCGCTGGCCGAAATAAAGAAACGAATTAAAACTGATTAGCGCAATGTACATACTTGTTATGAGAATATTTAATCGAATTTTTTAGGAAGCAAGCATTATATATTGTCACGGTAATATTAGAATACAATGAAAAATAAAACCTTACTATTACTTGCGGTTTTACTTCTTGTAATAACAGCGGGCTGTCTGGGGACTAAAGAAAGCCTGCCGCAGAATATAGCACCTTCAAAATCATTCGAATCGCCATTAAAAGACCAGACAACAGGCCAAACAGGAAATGCCGTTGATATTATCGACAGGAAAGTTATCTCAACAGCAAGCCTCACACTGGAGGTAAAAAGCGTTGAAAAGGCTTCTGATGATATATTGAAAATAGTAGAGGTAAGCCAGGGTTTTATATCAGATTCATCAACTTACGATTCAGGGGGAAGCAAAAACGGCCAGATGATTATAAAGGTTCCCCAGAAAAATTTTTACTCAACCATCGCGCAAATAGAAGCATTGGGAACCGAAAAATCAAGGCAGATTTCGGGCCAGGATGTAACAGAAGAATTCATAGACGTGGGCGCCCGCCTTGATAACCTGAAAAAACAGGAGGCAAGGTTCCAGGAAATCCTGAAAAATGCATCCACGGTTAAGGATGTTCTTGAAGTCGAGCGTGAGCTTGAGCGGGTGCGCGGGGAAATAGAGAGCCTTACAGGGAGGATGAATTACCTGAACCAGAGCGTTGAAATGTCCACTATTACAGTAAATGTTAGGGAGCCGGCGCCAATAGCAGGCGAAGGATGGGGGATAACTGACGCGCTCAGGGAGGCCGCAGCGGGATTCATCGGTAGTGTAAACGGGCTGATAGTTTTCATAGGGTATATTCTGCCGATAGTGATATTTATTGCAATTATAGTATTGCTGGGAAGATGGGTTAAAAGGAAAGCCCTGCCGTGGCTGAAACAATAGAGAAAAGAAGCAATCAAAAATGAATAAAAAATTCATTCTGATAATTCTCTTTGTTTTTCTTTCGGGGTGCATTGATTCAAACCGGACTACACCAGCCGGCACGGGCACCTCTTTGCCTGAAAGACCCGGGATAACGAACAATTCAGGCATTAACAACCAGACTATAAATCAAACCGGTTATACTCCTGTTCCTGCTGGCGGGAGCATTCTTCAAACCGGAACAAACCAGACAGGAAGCATTACAAACCAAAGTGATCTGCTGATTGACAGGATAGCTCTTAACCTCTCAACCTTTTATGATAAAAAATGGTTCAATCTTTACCAGGCGGATGAGCTTGACTGTTCGAGGATGTCAACATATTTATGGAGTTATTTAAGGACCAATTACCACGTGGCGCCAAAGATTATTATTTCCTACCAGAGGCAGCATGCATGGTTGGCATTAAAGGTAAGCGATGTCGGTAATTCCAGTAAATACAGACACTGGAATATCAATGGTATAGATTATTATTACGTTGAGGCAACAATACCAAAAATTGTGACTGATGATAACCAGAAATTTTTGATTAACGGCCAGCCTTATACTTCCGCTGAATTCTATGATGCAACGATAAATGTTTTTGATTCACCGTCGGATGCAAATGATTTCCATGCGGATTATTCAGCGTTGGGAGGATTCAACCAGGAATTCGTATTGAAAAAGAATGACCTTGATAAGATACAACAATTTTTAAAATAGCGATGCTGGCTTTAATTGTTTTAATGATACTTGCACAACAGCCGCGCTACAGCATACGCGGGGAATACTTTAGATAGCTCCCTCCCATATTTTTCTGATAAAAGTATTATCTCAAAGCCGCATTCCTGCGCTGCTTTTTCAGCCAGGAATTCGCCCAGACCGCATGCAACTACTTTGTTAACGCCCCACCTTTTCGCAACAATAAGCAAAGCATCAGTTATATCCCTCACCTGCTTTTCCATAACCTGGTTTGCTATCGAAAGAAGGTCGCATTCCCCTATCTCCGTAAGGTCAGCACATACCACACGCGCAAGCCTTCTTTTTGCATCTACAATCGTTTTTCCAGCCCCGTCCGGTGTATCGCAGGTGTACTGGTCAGCGCAAATTTGTCCAAGAACCATATACGCATCAGCGCTTATCGCGAAGAGTTCTGAAGAGATCCCGCATGTCTCCCCGTTTAAATTTACGCTTTTGAGGAGCGCTGCGATGTTTGTACGCAAAACCCCCGAATAAACAAGCTCACTGTTTTTCAGGCGTTCAAAATCAGTTCTGGCTGCATGAGGTATACCATTGCTGATAGGGATTATATCCGCTGTCGTTGACCCGATGTCCACAAATATACAGTCCTTGTTTTCACTTCCCACAAGAAGCGCCGATGCCATCCAGTTGGCGGCTGCAATGCTTCGTTTTTTTTCTTTTGTGAAAATCCCGTCGCTGTCGAGGAAATAAGCATCGGAGAAAGCATTATTAACAGCATCGATTATGGTTGAAATCCCGGTTTCCTTATCAGGATAGCAATCCGCGAGTTCACCTGTTATCACGACACCTGCTTTTTCAGGCTTCAGGCGGCATGCTATATCAAGAAGCACTTGCGGAAGTTTTGTATTTTTCCACAGGGGGATATAATGCAGTTCTACAATTTTGCCATCTTCCGAGGCTACTTTGGTATTTGCGCCGCCGATATCGATGCCGAGAATCATGTTGTGTTGTTTAGAAAACGTGATAGTTAAAAAGGTTTATGGAATAATTGATTTTCCGGGTTTAAATTCCATGCGAATCGCTTAAAAACCCGTAAGATAATACAAATATTGTTGGGAGATTCCATGGCAAAAAAAGAAAAAAATCCCTATGTAGCCCTTATCTGCACCCATTGCGAGTTCTTCAAGGAAGATGACATTGAGCTTGAATGTGCGGCGTTTAAGGTTTTAAAAGATATGCTTGCAAAAGGTAGGATAACTCCAGAAGAGATTAAAGATGCCTTTAGATGAATATCCCGTTCTCGCAGCGGGTTATGCCCTGCGAAAGCTTGAGAACCCATTTGTTTACAACATACATGATGACCAGTTGTACGAACTTGATGACGAGGCTTTTGACTTCCTGGAAAAATGCAATGGGAGGAATCCCGTTTCAAAGCTTTTAAAAGACAGCGCAGGCGCCCGTGAATCCCTTGAATACATGCTAACCGAAGGGATAATCCGGATGGGAAGTGAAGCGAGGGACATTAGAGTAAAGGCCTCGCCGGTTCCATCCCTTCGATATATCTTATTAAATATAACAAATAAATGTAATCTTGCCTGCAGGCACTGTTATATTGGGAAATCGGGGGCGCAAGAGATAAGCTTAAAAACATTTGAAACAGCAGTATCGCAGTTTGAAGACATGGGCGGGCTGAAACTCATGATTTCCGGGGGTGAGCCTCTTGTTCATTCCCGCTTCTTCAGTCTTATGGAAATCCTTCCTTCTTATGAATTGAGAGTGGTACTCTTATCAAACGGTACTTTGATTGATGAAAAAACGGCAAGAAAACTCGCCAAATATGTGGATGAAGTCCAGGTAAGCATTGACGGCACAGTCTCGCATGACCTGATACGCGGCAGGGGCTCGTATGAAAAGGCTATGCGCGGGATTTCCAATCTTAAAAAATATGAGATTCCGGTTTCAATAGCGACAATGATACACAAATACAATGCTCACGAATTCGAGGAGATGCAGCAGTCATTCCAGGGTTTGGATGTGCTTTCATGGAGCGTTGACGTGCCATGCGTAACCGGGAAGCTTGCGGAAAACCGGGAATATATTCTTAATATGGAAGATGCGTCCCTCTTATTGAAATACGGTTTCGGTGCGGGCGCGCATGAAAGTTCAGGCGATTATACATGCGGATCGCATATGTGCGCCGTATCACCCGATGGCAACGTCAGTAAATGCGGGTTCTTCGATAATGAGCCTGTCGGGGATGTTAATGACCTGCGTTCTGCATGGGCAGAGCTCTGTAAAAAATACCTGTGGACGCTTGATAAACTTGATTGCAAAGATTGCAGGCTTATCCATGATTGCAGGGGCGGCTGCAGGTTCAGGGCAAAACAATATAAAGGGATTTTAGGGCCTGACCCTGTGCTTTGCCATGCAAATGGCATTATGGATTTCCTATGATACTTCAGGAACAGGCATTTGCGCTTCAGGGAACATTTTTTTGGTTTTCATGAATTCCCGTGCCTTCTTCATGGCTGTTGCATAAACGAACATCCAGCCTTCATTTATTAAAATCGTCGCATCCCTTATCATTTCCTCGCTTAAGGTTCCTGCGCTGAACTCCCACAACAACTGGATTGTAGCCATACATGCCGCAGAATATTCATCCAAGTCTTTGGATTCGGCTGCAATATCATGGAGCAGCATTTTGAAAAGGCTCCTGAATTTATTGGAGGGTATATACTGTTTTTCACCAATTTTCATAAGTACATTGATTTCAACGAGATCGCTGTACAGTTTGTTGATTTTATCTTCATTCCATTTTTCTGTCGGGTAATCCGTGATTTCATACGCAGCCCAGACGTCCCGTAAGATTTTTTCTATTTTGTCCTTGTTTTCAACCCGTCTTAAAGCGTATTCTGATGATTTTAATTCAGGTATCGTGGAAACATAAAGTCTTAAAAGGTTCCTTAGTTTCTCGCCATCTTCACCCTCGACTACTTTCACTTTTTTTAGAATCTCATATTCTATGTCACTGAGGGTTACTTTCAAATCTTTTGGCATTGGGCACCTTTTAAATGGAGACCTAATTCCTATCCAAAATTCCAAAAAATTTTATTCCGGCTTGAAGGTCGTTTACACATTTTTTCATTCTATCAGCTCCGCCACGAAAATACACTGATCTTTTCCCTCAATCACACATTCTGCGCCTTTTTTGCAATAAAACCTGGGGTCAATATGTTTTTTTGCCATTCCACCGAAAAATCCTCTAAAAATATCGCAATATTCGCATTTATTATTTCTGAAAGTTAATCCTTTAACATGGAATATAACCTTTTTTTCTGTGATTTCTAAGGATATTGTAAGACCCTCCTTTTCAAATTCCGGATTGATATCTTCGATTTTCGAGGTTTTAATATCAAGCGCAGCCTGCTCTCCGGCTTCAAACATCAAAACGGAATTAGCGGCTTCGGTTACGATATTATTACAAACATCTATATATGATTCCAAAAATCTCCTGAACACTTATTCACGCCCTTTTATTCTTTATTAACAGTCGAATTCCATTCATAATAAGCCTTTCTCTGATTAAGGGAAGGTTTTTATTACATTACTGCATTATGAAGGAAAATCATTATTCTATAATTTAAGTTTAAAGAGGATAATTATGAAATTCCAGGGAAGATCAATTCGCAAATATACAGGCGGCAGGCTGATTCAGTCAAGAGGCAAGAGAAAATTCGAACTCGGCGGGGAAACCGCAAACACCCATCTCGGGGAAACCATAAGGAAGACCGTGAAAACACTTGGCGGGGAGAAAAAAGTCCGTCTCTTGAGGGATAATACCGCAATAGTAACAGACCCGAAAACAAAGACCTCAAAGAAAGTCAAGGTCGAGACCGTAACAGGAAACCCGGCAAATATACACTATGTCAGGCGAAATATCGTTACAAAAGGCTCCATAATCAAAACCGAGATTGGAAGCGCCCGCGTGACGAACAGGCCTGGACAGGACGGCAGCATTAACGCCATCCTCATAGCCAGTACTTCTTAAAAGTCACCCAAAATTCAGGCAGATGCTCCTGTAACTGCTTATTGTTACAGCAGGCATCCATTTGTTTTCTTTTTTCAAGCGCTCTTGCAAGCGGTTTTCCAAGAAGTTTTTTGATTTGTGTTTCATACTCTAACAGGATTGCCACATCGTCTTTTTCAAGCGCTTTGATTATTGTTTTCCCGGCAATCTCGCCAGCAAGCATAGCATTGTTGATACCGGCGCCGGTGACGGGGTCTGCCATTCCCGCGCTGTCACCCGCGAGAAGAACGTTATTAAAAACGATTTTTTCACGAAGCCCGCCAACCGGTAGGGCGCCAGTTATGTATTCAGTTTTTTCACCACAAAATCGTCCCGCAAGACGGGATTTAGAAATAAAAGCTTCAAGATGTTCGTGGGGTGAGATTCTCCTGTTTGTTATACCCACACCCACTTTCGCGGAGTCCGAACCTGTTGGGTATACCCAGATATATCCTCCGGGCGCGTAAAATGTATCAAAAAAAATCTCACTTGTTTGCGGTAATGTATGTATTCCTTTCATGTGATACTGGGCGCAGGCCGCAAACCGCTGTTTCCCTATTCCCAAAAGCGCGGCTGTTTTTGAAAATACACCATCCGCGCCTACGATTATTTTTCCGGAGGTTTTTCCATCACGGAACATGATGCCTCCTTCGCTCATCCCGACAAGCGATGAATTCCATTTAATTTCCGCGCCCGATTCCACGGCTTTCCTGGCAAGCTCCATATCAAATAACGGCCTGTCCACCACAAACCCGTTCAACTGGAAATCATGAAAAGATAAATCAGGAAAATACGTGCGCATTCTCGTTATTTTTGACTGGATAACAGACTCACAGGGCACCTCCATATTGATTGTGCGGCTGATATAACCGGCGCACGGCGACCTGCACGCAGGGTTTTTTTCAAGCACAAGAACCCGATATCCGGCATTTGCAACCGTTTTTGCGGTTATCGACCCGGCAGGACCTGCGCCCACCACGATCACATCATAATCAGCGGTATGTCCATTCATGAGAGTAATATTTCTGCAGGAGTGTCTTTGTAAGCATCTTTTCTTTTTTGCTAAGTGTTCCGGGTTTTAACCCGATATGGAATCTCTCTTCAAATTTTTGTTTCATTATATCCTTTACTTCCTCCATATAGCGCTCTTCCCCGAGTTCCCGGTCAAGCCATGTAAGCCCTTCCCTTATGGATGCGATTTTCTTGTCGAGGAATTTTTCCTCCGGGATGTTGGATATCCGAAGCATTTCCTCGATATCAAAATCAAGGAGCAGGGTGCCGTTCTGGAGCAGTTTTCCTTCCCACCGCGTCTGTGCGTTACCCGATATTTTTTTATTGTCCACAACGACATCGTTAATAGGCCGGAACGCCGCATTCAGGCCGTAATGAACAAGCGTGTCAATGAGGACGCCGCATATCTGTTTATAGGATTCGATGATATCGAGCGGGAACAATTCATTGTCTATCGTCCCGACAACGCCGTAATTTATCTGCCTGCACCTGTCATCAGAAAAGGCTATCCCGCCTCCGCTTATTCGCCGCGTGATGGTATAATCCCTGCAGCGGGCGAGGTTTAATTCAACATCCGCCTTCTGGAAAAACCCGAGAATTATGGATTTTTTCGGCGTCCAGAAAAAGAAAGTGTTCCCTCCGTCCCCTTTCAATATGGCTTCATCCATTGCCATCATGTCGCGTATATCCACCAGTCCGAAGTCGATGAAGCGCCACTCTTCCATTATAATCCCTCCAGCGCTTTCATTATGGATTCAACAAAATCAGACGGCGACGTTCCAGGGGATTGGATATTTTCCTTTGCGTATGTTTCTTCTATATTTTTCAGGAGGGCTGTGCGGTTTGCAGGCGTACCTTTTAATTGTTCAACTATTATGAAGAGCGCTTCTTCGGGGAACATAAAAAAATCCCCTGAAATAGTTATATCCTTGATTATGCCGTTTTCCGACGTAACAAATGACCTGATGAGACCTCCCCTGGATTTGTGAATGCCCTGTTTTGTAGCCATTGATATTGCTCCGGTTCCAGAAACATCCTGATGATATAAAAAAATATCATTATTGTTTAAGATGATGATTTCCTGATAAAAACAGTAGATAAAAAGCAGGCTAAATGACTCCAATATTCGTATTTAACCTCAAACCATCAAAGTCTGGAGCCTTCAGTTCTCCAGGATATCCTGTGCGAACCAGATACCCCGCTCCTGAATCTCGGGCAAAAATCAATTCTGCAAACCTTTGTGAGCTTTTGTTTGCATTCAGTCACAAGGCGCAGTGGCAATGTATCGGTCATCTCATAACCGGCAAATGAGGCAAATAGTCCTTTACCGACAGCGCAGCCTGATATGGGTTTCATGTTTTTTAGCTCCCGCCATAGTTTCCCGCACTATAGCAAATCAAAGTATTAATCATGATATTATATAACGCTTGCCTTTATGATTATTATGAGTTAAACGATATGCAGATACACAGGAATTTGCTGAAAAGTCAAAAATATTGCAATTGCGCATCGAAATAATAATATACAGATATTGCCTTTCGTACAGGGAATGATTATCGGAGCATCGTCTTTTGCAGGAAGTTTTCCTGAATTGGAAAAAGTTGTTGAATCAATTGAGTTATACATCCCGAAACTGGGTGTATATGAAGGAACAAAATTGATAAAAAGCAGGGTTAAAAAAATCAGGGATTTCCTTTCAACATGCGACTTGTCTACCTCTATCCATGCCCCGTATTTCAGCGACGTTCCCAATTATCCGCATGAACTGGTCGTTGACACAGCGAGGTTAAATGATACCCAGGAAAGACTCCTTAAGGAGAGCATAACAATGGCGGAGGAACTTGGTTCAAGTGTTGTGGTTATCCACCCCGGGAGGATGGATACGGACAGGAATGGGTCTTTTGACAGTATGGTATCGGGATTATCCCGGATTGCACGGTTCGCTGAAGATAGGAATGTGATGCTCGGGCTTGAAAACAAGGAAGGAACAGACCCTGAGAACCTGTGCTGCCTGGCATCTGAACTCATAGATGCCATAGACCAAATAAACTCACCGAACTTGAGAGCCACATTCGATATTGGTCATGCAAACCTGACATGCGGAGGGGATGCGTCGAAACTGCTTGATTTTGCGCGTGAAATCAAGGAATATGTAATTCACGTCCATGTCCACGACAACAGCGGCATACTGACTGAGAAGTACTGGGGGGACTTTCATGGAGCGCCCGGGACAGGGGGAATAGATTTTTCTGTCCTCAAAGAGCTTGATTTTGATGGCGTCTATAATCTTGAAGTGTTTTCAGTTGAGGATGTCATGGCAGGGAGGAGAGTGCTTGAGGGATTGAAATGTTCACACGTTAGCAGTATATAAAAGTCACATCTCCTTCCTCAGCTTCCCTATCCTGTCCCTTATCTCAGCCGCTTTCTCAAACTCAAGGTTCTTCGCTGCCCTGTGCATTTCAGCTTCAAGTTCTATAATATAATTGAAAATCTCCTCTTTTGACGGCGCTGCTTCCTCAGTTACCGCTCGCGGCTCCACAGCCTTCCTGATGGTCTGCGGAGTGATATTATGCTCCTCATTGTACTGTACCTGCCTCTCACGCCTGCGGTTTGTCTCATCTATCGCCCTCTGCATCGAACCCGTCATCCTGTCTGCATACATCACAACTTTCCCATCAACATTCCTTGAAGTCCTTCCTATTGTCTGCAAAAGCGAGCGGTCAGAGCGCAGGAAGCCTTCCTTATCAGCATCAAGGATTGCCACAAGCGCAACCTCGGGCAGGTCAAGCCCCTCGCGAAGGAGGTTAATACCCACAAGCACATCGAACTCTCCAAGGCGAAGTCCTCTTATAATCTCAATGCGCTCAAGCGTCTCAATCTCGGAATGCATGTACCTCGCTCTTATTCCCGCGCCGATGAGATATTCTGTCAGGTCTTCAGCCATCCTTTTTGTAAGCGTGGTAACAAGCACCCTGTATTTTTTTGCTGTCTTTGCATGGATTTCTGCCATCAAATCGTCTATCTGCCCCTGTATTGGTTTCACCACGATTTCCGGGTCAACAAGCCCGGTGGGCCTGATAATCTGTTCAACAACCTGCGCACTCTGCCCTATTTCGTAATCAGCGGGCGTGGCTGATACGTACAATAACTGATTCACTCTTGAACTGAACTCATCAAAAGTCAGTGGGCGGTTATCATAAGCCGAAGGCATCCTGAAACCATAATCCACAAGTGATTCTTTCCTTGCATGGTCGCCGGCGTGCATTCCCCGAAGCTGCGGGAGCGTTACATGCGATTCATCGATAACTATGAGATAATCTTTCGGGAAATAATCGAGTAACGTGTACGGCGGCTCGCCTGCCCTCCGCCCGTCCATGTGGCGGCTGTAGTTCTCAATGCCCTGGCAGTACCCGATTTCATGCATCATCTCGATATCGAATTTCGTTCGCTGCTCAAGACGGGCAGCTTCAAGGATTTTACCCATGGATTTTAACTCATGGAGCCTGTCCCTGAGTTCGGCTTCGATTGACTCGATGGCAGCGTCTATCTTTTCCTGCGGCATCACGAAATGCTTTGCAGGGTATATTACCACAGCATCGTTCTCCCTCAATGTTTTTCCTGTCAGGGCATCAAATTCGGAAATTTTATCGATTTCATCTCCGAAAAGTTCTATCCTGATACCGTTTGAAGCATATGACGGGAAAACCTCGATTGTGTCGCCCCGCGCCCGGAATTTCCCTGTGCTGAAATCAAGGTCATTGCGTTCATACTGCATATCCACAAATCTTGAAAGTATAACCCGCCGTTCAATATTCTCGCCTTTCTTAAGCAAGATGGACATTTCCTTCCATTCCTGCGGGGAGCCGATTCCGTATATGCAGGACACGCTTGCCACAACAATCACATCCCTGCGCTCAAACAGCGAGCGGGTAGCGGACAGGCGCATCCTGTTTATCTCCTCGTTGATTGATGCGTCCTTCTCGATATAGGTGTCAGTTTGCGGAATATACGCCTCGGGCTGGTAATAATCGTAGTAGCTTACAAAATATTCAACCGCATTTTCAGGAAAAAAAGCCCTGAACTCCGAATATAACTGCGCTGCGAGGGTCTTGTTATGAGAAATGACGAGCGTAGGTCTCTGGATTTGATATATCACATTTGCAACGGTGAAGGTCTTGCCCGAACCCGTCACTCCAAGGAGGGTCTGGTGCTTCATACCATGTTCTGTACCGAAAACGAGTTTCTCTATCGCCTTCTCCTGGTCTCCTTTCGGTTCAAATCCGGAAACGAGTTTAAATGACAATGCTGCGCCTCACTGTTATACTTATGCGGGCTGAATCTATAAATATTTGACAGGAACTATGCGATATAACCATTGGTTTATATATAATCATAAACAGATTGCAGATAGTTGATATTTATGCCAGAAACCGTAACTCGAAACAAGATAGTTATAAGCTTTGATGCTTTTAATAATCTTAAAAAATTAAAAGAAGACTTAGAGGCAATAATTGAAACCATCGAAATAATGAACGATGAAACATTGATGGAAGGGATAAAACGTTCCAGAAATGATGTAAAAGCTGGCAAAATATATGAGCTAAAAAGTGTAAATGAGCTTGATGAAATCTGGACATGAAACTGATTTACACCGAGGAGTTTAAGGGGGATTTAAAGAAGATCAGAGATAAGAAAATCCAGACACGGATAAAGAAAATAATCCTTAAGATTATTGATAACCCTGAAATAGGAAAAACTCTGAAGTACGAACTTTTTCCTCTTAGAAGTGTTAGAATCCCGCCTTTCAGGGTTCTATACGAGTTAAAGGGCGATATTATAATCCTGCATAAGTTTGAGCACAGAAAGAAAATTTACAGGTAATGCGGGTATTTCGTATTCCGGTTGTTGAGGTTTTGACCCCAAAACGCATCCACCAAAAAAAAAGATTGAAACCTTAAAGCACAAACAACTTGAACAGGAGATAGCCAATAGTTATCATTATCACCGAATGCTTTAATCCCGAAAGGGCATTGCCTTCTCCCATTACTCCTGCAATCAACCCTGAGCAAAAACCCTGGATCAGGGCGCCATGGAAAAACATGCGGTTATATACGTTCAATTTCTCCCTCGATAGACTGAGAGGTACTGCCCCGCTACCGCTTGTTGACATTTTCTCCCCGGCCTTTACCATTTCTGAAAGGAACGTCGTAGAAATTATATAAATAATGCCTATGAATACAAGGAATGATATGTAAATAATCACAACATAAATAAACATATTAGTCCTTCTCTCGTTCCTCAATTCCTGTTCCGCAGCAACATCCCTTGCAGCGACATTCAGCACCTCCCCTATATCCCCGCTTGACTCGTTGGCTTTAGTCAATAAAGTGACTGACCGCGATACAAGATGCGTCCTCACGCGGTTGGCAAACCTGATGAGCGCTTCATTTATCGCAAGTCCCCATTCAATATCATTCCAGATTTTTTTGATCTCCTTGCTTAAGCCGATATCGGAACGCGTCATTAATTTAATGGAATCCCGAAGCGTCATGCCTGTTTCATTGGTACTGGCAAGTTTTTTTAAG
Source organism: Candidatus Methanoperedens sp. (assembly GCA_041491305.1). Taxonomy (GTDB): domain Archaea; phylum Halobacteriota; class Methanosarcinia; order Methanosarcinales; family Methanoperedenaceae; genus Methanoperedens. The sequence goes on along the minus strand of JBGPUU010000018.1, from coordinate 4,277 downwards.
AAATCGGGTATCAACGATTGTATCCTGTCTTCCCTTCGTTTTTTGTATTCATGGAAAATCATAAGGGGAATAACCAGGATATACACACTGAAAACTATCTTGTCATCTATATAATCCACAAAATCCGGCGCTTTCATCGCATTTAAAACCGAGATTAACATAAAAATAAGAGCAATCGGTCCTGTTATTATTAAAGAATACAGAGGCTTTTCTTTAAGCGGTTTCAAGGGGTCTTGAAGCATCTTTCTTATTTTGAGTGAGTTTCTTGATTTGACAAATTTCGAAAATACCATCTTTTCATCGGTTTCAGGCACAACAATTTCACCCACGAAACTCTGGGTGGGCAGAAGCGGCGCTTCTCCGGTAGCCCCTGGCGTGATAATATCGACCATCACCACGAACATTAACGAACCTATCGGTATCACAGCATAAATTATCGCATATATCATTACCTGGCTGCCTGAACCCATTACCGACATCATCACACCGAGAATTATAATAAATAGTGGTCCAGCCACGAAGGCCGTGACATAGGATTCTGCTATTAATCCAAGCGTTTCAAGGAATCCTTTCTGTTCAATCTTGGCCCTGTTGAGATATTGCTCTGATTTATCACGGAAGTATGTGGAGATATTCCCGCCGCTGTCTATGACCGTCAGCAGATTATACATTAAATCCCTGAAATTCTCAGAAGGCGTAATCTCACAGATATTGTGAAGCGCGGTTCTTAAATCGTTTCCGAAATAATCCATATCCCTTACAACCACGTCCACTTCCCTTGACACTTCGCCGTATGTATCCGTGCTTTTGCTCAAGGAACGTAATATTTCAATAACGTTCATGCCACCCCTGCTCAGCGCATACATGAAGGTGACTGCAAAGGGCAGGTTCTTATCGATTGCACCCTTCCTTTCCCCTGCCTTGAATCCCGGATAGGCAAGGAAAAGCGCATACGTAATCCCGCCCAGAAGGATGGTAAGAAAACCAACTATGAATATCGCAATCGCGATGTTCCTGTACTGGAGAAGCCATGCAGTCTGTGGTGTAAAAGTAAGACGCGTAAGCCTTTCCGGAAGCCTGACGAACGTGAACAGGATATACGTAGTTATTAATCCCAGGAGCGCTCCTACAATACCTGCTAATACGGAATAGAACATTGCGTTTGAAATATACATTTCATACGACATCGGGATGCGCGCCTGTCTCATCGCCGTTCGCAGATCCCTGAACTGGTCTTTCTTTGCTTTCATCTTTTCGCCGAGCAGGACAAATGGCAGCGTCCTTAATTTCTTGAAATAAAATTCGACTTTGCTTGCCATTGCGCTCATCCGGAGATGTTCAACTTCTTTAAAACTTTATCAGGAGTAACCTGGTAATCATGAATGATAGTAGCGATCGCATTGAAATCTGATATTTTGCTGTTTATCATGAACTCAAGAATTTTCTGCCTGTTGCTCAATTCTTTTCTCAAATCCCCGATATTCCATCCGCGTCTTATCATTACCTCGTTCAGAGCCTTTGACTCTCCCACCCTGTTGAATTTATCTGTCAGGGCATCCCACGCGAAAATATCGTTCGTCCTTATGTTCCTGGTTGTCGGGTCTATATCTGTAATCTCAACGAGCTTCATGTTGCGGCGCGCTCTTTTTCCTTTAACGAAGGTTTGCGCCTGGATGCTTATTATATTAAGAGCCTGAATCATCGACCTCGGCACGCTGATGGGAGGATTCTCAAGACGATGTATGGCGCTCGATACCGAATCCGCGTGCATTGTCGAGAAAGTAGTGTGACCGGTACTCATCGCCTGGAAGAGTGTCAAAGCTTCTTTGCCCCTGACTTCACCCACCAGCAGGTATTCAGGTCTCTGCCGGAGCGCTGCCCTGAGAAGGTCGTACATATCAATACTTCCCCGTCCATCTGCGGTGAAAGAGTCCCTGGTTATCCCCGGGATCCAGTTCGGGTGCGGCAGTTTCAATTCCCGCGTATCCTCAAGTGAGATTATCTTTGCCTGCCAGGGAATGAAGAGTGAGACAGCATTAAGAGAAGATGTTTTACCTGAAGCCGTGCCCCCTGCAAAAATCAGGCTTTTATTGTTCTCGATACACAGCCAGAGATATGCCATTTCTTCTGCCGAGAACGTATTCCAGTTAATCAGGTCAACAGGCGTTATCGGGACTTCGCTGAACTTCCTGATTGTAAATGTTGCACCGTGGGTTGTCACTTCAGTGCCGAGTGTCATCTGGATACGGGACCCGTCTGGCATGGTGGCATCCACCATCGGTTCTGCTATCGAGACATGTTTGCCGCATCTCTGGGCAAGCCTTATCACATAAGAATCCAGCTCGCTTTCTGTAAAAAATATGTTTGTGGGCATATTGGTGTATTTCTTATGGTAAAGGTAGATAGGAATGTCATAACCGTTAGCGGAAATATCTTCTATCCCGTTGTCATGCATAACCGGGTCAATCTTACCGAATTTGATGAAGTCCCTTCGCGTATAGTACAATATTTTTTCAAGGGTTAAAGGTGTTATATCAATCGCATAATCTTTTATTACCTTTCTTACTTTGTCTGTCAGGATTTTTTCTTTATCAGCGTCATTCTTCACCTCTTCAAAAAGAAGGACGTCCTTGAGCCTGTCTTTGATTTCCCGCAGGAGCAGGTCTTCGAAATCGGAAAGTTTGGGCTCTGCCACGTAATACAGATATGAATTTTTTTCAGGATTGAATAGGATAACTACAAGGGAAAAGGGTTCATTCACCCAGTAACGTTCAATTTCCTTGTATCCTTCCATGCCTTCAAATGTTACAAGCTGTCCATGTAACGATTGCTGGTATGTTTCTATATCTTCGGTTTCTTTTGTAAGATAGGATTTCAGCCTGGCTAACATAGGCTCATCTGATTTTTCTAACGGGACATCTTTAAGTTTCTTTATACCGGTTTCGACATCTGAGAGTAATTTTTCTTCAAGACGCAGAAAAGCGGCTTCCTTTTCCGGTGTCATTTTTTCTTTGATAATATCCTTTGTCGCATCAGAATCAAGGTGTTGCATCAGGCTTTCCACTTCATCAGGCGGTCTCTCTTTTTCCTGTTTTGCTTCCGGTTTTTCCTCTTTTCTTTTGCCCTTCTTTTTTACTATCTTTTCGCCCTCTTCTCCGGGCTCAATTTTCCCTGCGGGCTTTTCCAATTCTCGCGGTTCTTTTTCTTGTCCGGTCAATAACGCGCCGCCCTTTTCTGTTGTGGATTTTTCCTTGCCCTCTCCGGCTGTTTTTTTCCTGATTTTCCCCAAGTTTTCCGATTTTAAGATTTTTTTTGCGGTTTTCAGTTCATCTGAAATATCTTCCAGGTTTTCCTGCCCTGTCCTTGCTTCTTTTAAAACCTCTGCAAGTATCGTATTCCCCCCATCCAGTAAAGAATATTCCTTTTCATAATCCGCCAGTTCCTTTGCATTTTTAACAAGCTTTGCCAGGTTCTTCTTAAACTTTTCAGAATCAAGAGATGGGTTTTGCAAAGCTAAATCGCCTATGAATTTCTGGATATCCTTTTCATCCGGGTTTGCAAATTCGGCTATGAATATGCGCACTTTTTCGCGTAGTTCATTCATAGTATCTTCTATTTCCCTCCGAAGATTGTCCTTGAAAGGCGGTCAACAAACCCCTCTTTGCTGCCTTTATCCTCCGTGAATTTCTCACCCGATATCTTTGCCGCAAGCCTTTTAAATGCAATCGATGCCGGGGATTTGGGTGTCCTCACAACAACAGGAGTCTTGAATGCTGCAGAACGCCTGACATTTACATCCTCAGGTATCATTTCAAGGACTCCCAGGCCTAAAAGTTCGCTAACCTTATTGCGGCTGATTTCAGTTTTATCAAGCTCGGCGCGGTTTAAGATCACACCTTCGACAGACTTGCCAAGAAGTTCAGCCAATGCTTTTATCTTTAAGGCATCCGCCATCGAGGATAGTTCGGGATTGACTACAAGAAGAATACTGTCAGCAATTGTAAGGGGGATTAAACCATCCCTGCTTATGCCTGCCGGGGCGTCAATCAAAACATAATCCATTCCCTCTGTAAGTTTTGACACTACATTTTTTAACTTATCGGGGTCTGCTTTCTGGAAACCTTTTAAAGTCAAACCGCTCGGCACTACCAGGAGTCCCGCCGGCCCTGAATATGTAGCATCTTTTATTTCCGCTTCGCCGCTTAATACTTCATGCAGCGTTACCTTGCTTTTTTCAAGGCCGACCAAAAGGCCGAGATTTGCCATTCCTATGTCGG
>JBGPUU010000017.1:0-37509 GCA_041491305.1 Candidatus Methanoperedens sp. | reverse complement strand
TTTTGCAGATAAATGGCCGTGTTCCACTAGTTTAGTATATGCCCTGCTTTCGTACTCCGTCAGGCCCAGTTTTTCAAGCGCTTCAAGCACCTTCATATTGCACCTTTTTCCGAGTTTGTTTGTTGGAAAATTGATTTATAGTGATTATTACTACTTTAGGGGGTAAATAGTTTTGGTCAAATATTGTTGAATAAAATATGCGCTTCAAAAAAGAAAGGAGAGTTATAGATAATATGAAAAATATATTCCATGTCAAAACTACTACTGTAATTGTAGCACTTGCAATAGTCTTCATAATAGGCCCAGCCAATGCCGCTGAAATTAACATCGCGCTTGACAAACTCTCACCCCAGCCTGTCGAACCAGGTCAAGATTTTGTATTATCTATAACACTTGCAAATGAAGGCAGCGACGTAAAAGGGGTGACTCTTAAAATCGTACCGGATTCACCTATTATTCTCAAAAATGATAATGATCGGATCATCGATGTTGGCAGCATTATCAATAACGGTGCCGTTGTTGAGACCTACCAGATGCATATCGATCCGCTTGCGGTTTCTGGAGCTTATGAAGTTGAATTCCAAGCGCTCTGGTTGAGTAATGATCAGCAGCGTGAAACCAACAAAACCTTTAAGGTCATGGTTCGTGGAGTGCCGCAGCTTGCTATTTCTGATACAATAATCGAACCTGAAATTATAAGTCCTGGTGATAATTTTAATCTAAATTTTTCAGTCTCTAATAATGGAACTGGTAATGCGAGCGCCATACGGGTAACATCTTTAATAGAGAACTTGCCATTCATTTCAACTGGTACAAACACACGTATAATAGAAAAATTATCTCCTGTATCCTCAAAAAAATTAGAGTATCGCATTTTGGCAAAAGATAATGCGGAACCGGCATCGTACTCGGTACCCATTCGGCTGGATTATCAAAGTGAAGATGGCAGAAATTTTTCTTCCAGTGAACTTGTTGGTGTGAATGTGCTCGGAAAAGGTAGACTGGATATTGCAGGTATCAATACTGATCCAAACAGAATCGAAAAAGGGAATTACCTAACACTAACGGTAAGAATCGAAAACGCTGGTAATGGAAAGGCAAAATCGGTTAAAGCAAATATAGATATTCCTTTCAGGGGAACAAAAACAGCATTCCTTGGCAAAATCGACCCAGATAACGATGCGCCAGCCATCTTCAATTTGTACGCGGATGATGCAGGCGATTACAAGTATAATTTAACGGTTCAGTATGAAGATGATCTTGGAACACATGAAACACGTGAAGAATTGATGATGACTGTTTCCCCAGGCGATAGAACATCAGTTTTTGTTATAATATTGTTCATTATAGCTGTCATAGGTGTCTACTGGTTTTTCATAAGAAGAAAGTGATGCCAATGAATGCTATTTTGTTTTTAGCACTTAAAGATGTTTTTAAGGACAAAAAGACTTTTTTATTGATAAGCATTGCCGTGGGAGCGGGTGTTGCAATTATGATTCCAATGCAGGGCTTGTTTGATGGGGTAATCAGTAACCTGTATGAGACCACAATCGATGTGTCCACGGGGCATATTACGATACACCCGGAAGAAGATAAAAAATTCTTAGAAAATATAGACAGTGTTGAACGCAAACTCAAGCTGTTACCTCAAATAAAAGGAGTCTCAGCAAGATTGACAGATCAGGCAATATTAACTAAAAAAGAAAAGATCAGGCCCTCTCCTCTAATAGGGCTTACACCATCAGATGAACGGGGAACCAGTACAATATCCGAAAGAGTAGTAAATGGAAAGTTTCTAAGCGACACTGATAGGAAAGAAATAGTTCTGGGAAGTGTACTTGCAGAGGAACTTAAAGTAGATACCGGGGAGAGTGTAACTGTCACTTTCAGCAATGGCTTAAAAGAAGATTACCATGTTAAGGGTTTACTAACAACAGGAATTGGAAGCCTTGACAGCGGCGCATATCTTAATAAGAAAGAATTAGAAGAAAATTTAGATGCAAAAAACAAGGCTTCAGAAATAATCGTGCGCCTGGAAGACATACAGTTAACTGAAAAATACAAAGTATTGATTATGCAGCAAGGGATTAACGGTAAAGTCAAGACATGGGAAGAAGAAGCAGTTTATGTTCAAAGGCTTAAGAGCAATTGGGTGTTCATTTCAAATATGTTAATTATTCTCAGTCTTGTTGCAGCCTCGGTCTCCGTGGGTGTTTTAATGTACACAAGGGTAGAGCATAAAATAAGGGAGATAGGGATACTGAAAGCAATAGGGGCGCGAAATTCTTTTGTGTTGAATGTAATTCTCATAGAGTCCTTGATTTTTGGGATTACAGGAGTTATCCTGGGAAGCTTGATGGGATTAAGTATCACTAAATATTGGGAAGTTCATCCGATTATGATGAGCACTGCCGAATCCAATGTTATTAGTGCTTCTTTTTCATTTTACCTCGCCTTAACACCTTCAATAATAATTCTAGTTGCAACATTGCTTGCCGGGCTCTATCCTGCTTGGATAGCTTCAAGAATAAATATAATCAAGGCGATATGGCATGGTTAATATAATTGAAACTAAGGATTTACGGAAGGTATATCTTATGGGCAATGTTGAGGTGCCTGCACTCAAAGGAGTTGATATAACAATCCAAAAAGGTGAATTCATTGCAATAATGGGCTCTTCCGGTAGCGGGAAAAGCACGCTTCTCAATATGATAGGGATGCTGGACACGCCTACATCAGGCAAGGTTATAATTGAGGGAGTTGACGTATCAGAGATGGATGAGAACCAGCGTGCGGATTTCAGGCTTAACAAACTTGGATTTATATTTCAGTTCTTCAATCTATTTATGGAACTGACCGCATTAGAAAACGTTGCATTTCCAATGCAGATTGCCAGGAGAAAAGATTCTCGAGAAAGAGCAATAAAACTTCTTGATCAGGTCGAGCTCTCTGACCGGGCAAACCATAAACCGGCAGAACTTTCAGGCGGACAACAGCAGCGAGTTGCGGTTGCAAGGGCTTTAGCTAATGAGCCAGCACTTTTGCTTGCGGATGAGCCCACAGCTAATCTAGATACGAAATCCTCTGAGCAGGTAATTAATCTGCTAAAGGAATTAAATAAATCCGGGCAAACTATAGTGATGGTGACGCATGAACCGGAATTAGGGAAGCGAGCAGACAGGATCATCTGGTTGAGAGATGGAGTGGTCAAGTCCGAATATTGAGTTACAACAATGGATATATTGACACACTTTTTATTCGGAACCTTTTTAGGAACACTCTTAGGTGTGAATAAAGAATTAATAATTGTACTCGGTATAGCGAATATAGCACCCGATCTTGATATGTTGTCGATTCTTTTTGGTTTTGAGAATTATTTTAGATTTCATAGAGGATTATTTCATTCTTTCCTAGGAGCTTTTTTCATATCATTGCTTGCCGTTCTAATTATTACATTGTTCATCAGAATAGGTTGGCAACAGATTCTTTTAATTGCAATATTGGGAGGCATTTCCCACGTAACTTTAGATGTCATAGGTCCATGGAAGATGCCACTCTTCTACCCTTTAAGAGATAAAGTTTCTTTCGATCTGCTTTACTATTCAGATCCGGTAATTCTTATGACACTAATCACAACAAACCTGCTGCTTTATAAAAATTACCTTACTAATTCCCAGAAACTAGTTGTAATAGTGGTTTGTTTTGTTGTACTTTCCTCGTTCATTTATGCACGGTTTTATGAGAAGTCTCTGGCATCTAAATATGGAAAGCCTCTTCCTACTATGAACTTTAATATATGGTACTCTGTTAGTGAAGAAAATAATATGATTAATGTATACAAAGTCCATTCCGGACAAGTCGTCGATAAATGGACTTTTAATAAACCGATTATTGGTGAAGGGATCCAACCAATTAATTCGAAAGAAAAAGCAGCAGGTTATTCGATGAAATCTGAGATGGTTAAATCATTTCTAACAAGAGCCAGATATCCATTAGTAGAGGTAGAAGGTGCAGGAAATAATTATACAGTAACATGGTCTGATGTAATATTCAAAATAGAAAGAGCAAGTATGATTAGTGGAGTAAGGGTAAAAATCTATGATAACGGTGAAATGCACTCCGAGATTCTGAGGAGGTATTGATAATGATAATAGATTGTCATGCGCATATTGCGAAGGAAGAATTTTTCCCGGAAGACATGTTTAAAAGAATGAAGGAAGTGTTGGGAAAAGATCCTACTCATGCTTCACCTGAGCAGCTTTTAGAAGAAATGGAAAGTGCAGGCATCCAAAAAACTGTTTTACTTGCTGTAAACGCAGAGATTAGCATGCAACATAAGGTACCCAATGAGTTTATACTGAACGCTGTTAGAAAATATCCTGAAAGATTCATTGGGTTTTGCGGCGTAGATCCTCACGATAAAAATTGTGTACATGAGGTAGAAATGTTTTATGAGCAGGGAATGAAAGGATTGAAAATAATTCCAGCTTTTCATTTCTTATATCCAAATGATAAAGAATATGTCCCCATCTACGAAAAAGCCTAAGAGTTTGATTTACCTGTTTTATTTCATGCGGGAATCGATTTTATTTTGATAGCTTTACATACTTTGGCAACAAAGAAAAGCTATTAAAAAAGCCAATTGGAGGTAGTTTGCTTGAATGATATAAAAAAATTTTTAATTGATATAGATGGAGTTTTGTATCATGGAGATCGAATTATAGAAGGTGCTGACGAAGCAATAAAATATTTAGAAAAAAATAAATTTGACTATGTTTTAGTAACAAATACTACTAGAATGCCAAAACATAAAATCATTGAAAAATTAACGACGTTTGGTTTCAAAGTTAATGAAACGAGATTATTGACTTCGCTTTCGGCAACTGTAGATTATATTAAATCGAAAAAAGAGAATGCGAAGTGCTATTTGATTGCACCAGATGAATCCGATACTGATTTTAAAGGAACAAATTTAACAATAACTCGAAAGGAAGAGCCTGTTAGCTTTGTAGTTTTGGGGTACGATTACAGAACGAATTTCGAAATGCTAGATTCAGCTTTCAGACTCATCATGGATGGGGCAGAACTAGTTGCTATGCATGAGGATAAGGTTTTCCCAGGGAAACCAAAACAGAACATAGGCCTTGGGGCTTTTGTTAGAAGTTTGGAATATTCCACAAGCAAAAAAGCAACAATAATAGGTAAACCTAGCAAAAATTTTTTCGAACTAGGTATGAAAAAAATTTCGGCAAATGCCAAGGAAACTGCAATGATAGGCGACAGTCTTACAGGGGATATAATCGGAGCAAAAAATGCAGGCTTAAAGACGATAATGGTAAAAACAGGGAATTTTAATGAAAAAGAACTCGATGGATCAAAAATAAAACCTGATTACTTGATAGATTCGATAAAAGATTTACCGAACTTACGGTTTAGTTAATAAAATTAAAACTTGATAAAATATCGTATAATCATGAGAATATTGTCAATAATACATAATGATTTTTTAATTAGTTTTCAGCGTATGAAGTTCCAAAGTTGTTTTTACATTTACAAGCCCACTAACACGATCCTTAAATATTTTCAAATTTAAAACCCCTAAAAATAATCTTAATCACAAAAAAAATTTCAAAATATTATGAGTGAAATAAAAGCAACAAGTGGATTTGATTTTTATGAAACCCATAGATACTTTCTTCCAGGATTACTTTTGGTTTTCCTATTTGGATACATCGCTTTTCCAGAGAATGGAAACAAATTCAGTTTTTCTGAAAAAATAATGTTTGGAATTCTTATAGGATTTATTATACACTCATTCGGAATGTATAAATGGATTCCAGGATCAACAAAAATTAGAAAAGAGTTTTATAAAAAGCAGAGGAACTGTGGGGTTGATGATGTTTATGTAAGATGGGATCCGGTACAGTTTTCAGCATTGACCTTAATTCTCATGTTAATTACCAGATACTATTTATGCAGTACGCCTTGAGGGAAAAGATTTCATCTGTGTTTCTACCAGTTCTTGCAATTCCCGAATTTGCAGGTATGGAGACAAATAAAATCTAGGAAAAAGCAGGTCCGTATCTTGAGAAATTAGCCCTTCTTTTATGGCTAATCGTTCAATCCCTGTTTTGGGATAAATTCTAATACCGACGCCCGCAGATACTGCGCAAGGCATCGTCTTTTCAACAATCTGAAATGTTTCCATAACCGTTTGTTTTGTCTCATTCGGACCGCCAAAAAGCAGACTTTGACAAAAATCTATTTCAGTCTCTCTACAGTATTGAGAAGCCTTCATAATTGAAGAAATGCTTAAGTCCTTGTTAAGGCCGGCTAGTACTTCTTTTACGCATGAATCTACTCCTAACACGATTTTTTTACAGCCAGCTTTTTCCATATTATGTAAAAGATCCTTGGATATAAAATCTGGGCGGGCGTAGCATTCCCATTGTACATCTACCTTACGGTTGATGATTTCTTCACAGATACTCTTAACGTGATTTACAGGATAGTTAAACACACTATCTACAATATGAATATATTCGATTCCATGCTCGTAAACCATTGTTTCTATCTCCTCCACAACTCTTCTGGGACTTTTTAGCCTAGGAGTGTTGCCCTCGATTATTGAATATGTACAATATGCGCATCTGAAGTTGCATCCTCTTTTAGTCTGCAGATTACCAGTGATTCTGCCATCCTCTCCGACATATTTTCGTACATTCAGTAGGTGCCGGGCTGGAAATGGTAATATATCCAGATCGGAGGCAGGCATTAAATCGTTGATAACGAATTTACCATTATTTCGAGTAATTAACCCTGGAATCGTATCATACGATTTCTTCCTTGTTTCGAAATGTTGAACTAATCTAAAGAAAGCTAGCTCTCCCTCTCCAATTATACCCGTATCTGCGCCTGTATAATTTAGGATGTTAGCTGGAAGAATTGAAAAGCCAGTGCCGCCCAGCACAATCTTAGAATTGGATATCCCTTTACATAATCTTACAATATTTCTAACCGTGTCCAGATAAAATTTTGTATTCGGTGGCATTTTATTATTATCGATATTCCTAACTGATATCCCGATAACATCAGGCTCAAAATGTTCTATGGATTTTCTAACATTTGCAAGATAATCCCCCTCAGTGAAGGGATCAATAATTTTAACATCATGCCCTGATTGTTCAAGAGGCGCAGCTATATATGCTAAACCCAGCGGCATGATTTTATAAGGCTCTGTTTCTGGGTTTGCAGAAATCAGTAAGATTTTCATTGTCAATTTTCTCCGGATTGATTTGATATAAGCCTCAGAAATAAAAATATTGAACTATACTGCCAATCGCGATCGCTATTAAACTCGTCCCCATCAATAGCATGGATTTAGCTTGAAATTCTTTAGCTAAATTGCTCGAATAATTATCACTCATTTTTTTGAGCGCGCTGATCGAGTAATAACAAAGTATCGAGAGAGGGAGCAAAGAAATTACAGCAGCATAGATGTGATAATATAGTATCACTATAAGGGGTGCAGCTATTGAAAGTATAATCAAAAGAACTGCCACAATCCTGGTTGCTTTTTCAATGCCAATATCTACAACATAAGTATTCTTTCCGCATGCCTTATCTCCCACGTAATCTTTGAAATCTTTTATTATTGTATTGGGAAGAATATAAAGGAGGCCAAGAATCGAAATAATAACCAGGTTATTAAAGTCATTAAAGAGGATTATTCCTATGGCTATGATAGTCATAACAAGGATACCGCTGAGCGTGAGCACTCCAATTAATCCCATATCTATTGTCCTTGGATATACAGAGTAGATGATTGAAAACAGAATACATACAGCAATTATAAGAGTTACAGCAGGAACTCTGACAAGAAAATGCAATATAGCTAAAGCCGTTATATTCAGAAAGACAAATAACATATAAGCTTCTTTCTTGCTTACTGTACCTGTAACTAATGGGCGATTCTCTTTGTTCGCCTTATCGACCTCTAAATCAAATACATCATTTATTACTATCGCTCCGGCGTGAGCGATCAGTATGCTTATCACTATAAAAACATACTCTCTTAGATTCTCTATAAGCGTGGCGATAGCTAAAGATCCAACTAAAATAGCCAGCGGTATATTTAGACGTAATATTCTGTGAGGCCGCATTATCCTAAAATACTCTAATAATTTAAATCCCATCTGTGTATTTGACATGAGTACCACCCGCTAATTTTTTACAACATGCCTGTCCCATATCGCTTACAGCATGGAGAAAAATATTCCATATCCGGTTCCTCTGCTAATTTCATCAATAATGGTTTTACATAGTTACTGGAACCATTTATATGAGAGGGCTTGATAAGCGGTTGCGTGATATACGGCGATTTTTCTGGAGTATGCCAACACGTTGGATCTGGAGCTGAGAGATTTTTACTGTACCCATATGCGACTACCCTGCATCCACCTCTACATAAAGACCTGTATCCGCAACCTTCACATTTTCCTTTTATATTTAGATTCCGTAATTTCCATAAAACTTCAGAGTTTCGCCATACTTCGCTTAATTTTGATTTTCTTATGTTGCCCGCTACCAGCTCAGTCGCTGTGTTAAAGAATATACACGGGACTATATTTCCTTCAGCAGTAACACCACATAACTCTACTCCTGCAGGACAACCCCACCTCTTTGGGTTCTCATCTTTCTGTGTTATACCTGAATCTACAAGAAACGGGAAACAATTGCTTCCGATATGTATTTTATCTTTTAGCTCTTGCTTTTTTTCATATAATATTTTTGAAATGTGGCGGTAGCCCTCTGGAACTATTTTCTCTTCGCCCCTCCCCATGTGAAGATGCCTTGTTACCCGGAACTCCTGAACTCCAAGCTCTACAGCAAGATCTATAAGATCTGATATTTCAGAATAGTTGATTTTAGATATCGAAGCTGAAATCCTCGTATATATGTTTGCTGCGACAAGGTTCTTTATCGTTTCAGTCGCCTTATAAAAAACACCCTCCCCCCTTATTGCATCATTGGTCTGCCAGGATGCGCCATCGAGGCTTACCTGCACTTCTTTTAAGGCTTCGATTTCACTGAGTTGTTTTATAATATGTTGCGTTAACAGCGTTCCATTAGTGGAAAAATTCGCATCAAGTCCAAGTTCGTCTGTATATCTTAAAATCTCCAAGAAATCTTTCCTGATGGATGGCTCTCCACCTCCAAATGCCACTCTAAAAACTCCCATGTCTTTACATTCCTTTAAGATAGATTTGATCTCTTCAAAGGTTAATTCTTCTTTTGCACGTACAGAGGCATTAGCATAGCAATGCCTGCATCTTAAATTGCACGCGCGTGTCGTATCTACATACACGGTGTGCGGAGCTGATATATTCATTTTCTTTCACCTCAATATTTTTGCTAATAAATCAATTATCTCAAGTATTTCCATCCCATGCTCATTTCCTCTAGCTAAATTCCATCTGCATAAAGGACAGGAAGTCAGTAATATTAAAGAGCCAAATTTATCACCTTCCCGCAGGTTAAGACTCTGGATGTTCTCGCTGGTCTTATCCCATCGCATACGGTCTGGATTGTTGAAAAGAATAAAGTCTTCTAGGAACCGGAGTTTCACTTTAGCCTCATGATCATCTTTTTCGTTTTCTATAAAGTGGTATTTTCTCTTGAGATAAAACCTTAAGTTTGCAAAATCATCTTTTGCAAGCAGGTCAAACCAACTGGCAACCATCGGATGCGAGAGAAAGTAATTTCTTTCTTTTTTCGGGGCCAAAAATAATCTGCTAACCCATTGCAATGCGGTGTATTCGCCTCCAAAGTTCTCATTTGGAATAATACTGTCGTAAATATCTATAGCGAATTTAAGCGAATCCTCATTGCCGGTTTCCAGGTAGTCAAGCATTTTTCTGGCTGCTTCCTTACCGCCCTCGATAATGTCGAAAGAGTCAAGGCTTCCAATATGGATAATCGAAACATTCGAGCGGATATGCAGAATAATGGCGGAAGCCGGATATGCACTATCTATTGACAATAATGTGTTTAATTTATTACTATTTTTGTTTGTCTTTTTTGTCATTAATATTTCTTTTTTCATTAATATTCTCTTCTAATATCGAATGTTATTTTTCAATGATTCCTTAATTAACACAGCCTTCTTGAAACTGAACCTTGGAATTTACCATAAGACCAGCCTTTGTAGCTGTATTAATTGCATGATTAAGTGTTACTATAAAACGGTCTTTTGTGTATATATTATAATTTTCTCTATATGATTGCGGAGTAAAATTGATTGTCAATACATTAGCTCCTGCATTCAATCCCATTAGCTGGCCTCCAGTATGAATGTACTCAAGAGCGCTTACCGCTGGAATCTGCGGATCTTTTAATCCTAAACGCAGGATGGCCATGGTATTAAGGGTAAGGTTAATGTCCCCGGAGGGGTGGTCATGAAGCGGTGTCGCATGGTTTGGTATGAAGGGAGCTGCACTGACAAAGTCCGGTTTAAATTTGAAAGCCAGCCGAATATCTGACACTAAGCTCTCTATCGATTGATGCGGCAGTCCAATGATGTTTCCGGTTCCGATTTTCATACCTGCATCCCTTATCCAGTTCATGCATTGAATTCTTTTATGCAGTGGCTCATGAATTATATAATCATATACTGTAGTATCTGAGGTTTCATATTTTAAAATGAATGATTTAGCTCCGAGCCGGGCAAACTGTTCATAGGTTTCTTTGCTACGCTCGCCAACATTTAAAAGCACTTCTGCTTCCACATCATTAGTGATTGCAAGGATGACCTCTTCCAGTATTGGATCACAACGCGGGTCCTGCCCTGCCTGTAAAAATATAGTAGTGATACCCGTCTCTTTAATACTCCTGGCAATTGCTATAATCGTTTTTGCATCAAGCCGGAATCGCTCCAGAGAACGGTTGCTGCGGCGCATTGCACAATAATCGCAGTTTTTCTGGCAGAAGTTTGAAATCTCAATAACACCACGCAATTTAATATCATCACCTAAATACTGATGTCTCATGGTCCTTGCCTGCTGGAATAATTTCTGCTGCACATCTCCCGTACAGGTTAATAAACTTAATATCTCCTGATAACTCATATATGAACTAAATATCTGCTGATTACTCATATTCGGAATACCCCCCATTGCTGATTTCCAGCATGTTGTTTGCAATTATTTGTTCCAGTTTATCGCAATTTTTTATATTCCTGTGTAATTGAGTGCCTCCAAATGCATCCTCAGAAGTATTATCAGCATACGGGTGCAATGGCCCTTGTGCATATGCAAGCCTGCCATCAGTAAATGGCATTCCCCCGCCGGCAACGCAAGTACTTCCTTCTCGTACATACACAGGAATACTCTGCCCATTTGCCAGCCTCAATACATCCTGAATCTCTTTTTCATTTCTTGGCTGAACAATAAAATCGGGGATCTCGAAACTAATCGGGCCAGCATCTTTGGAGTAACAAACCCTCTCGTATAAATCACAACTTACATTTTGTCTAACAAGCTCACGCAGTGATTTGCAGACTCTTTTATTCTGTAATAGATTTCTGGAAGTCATATTTGTACGCCCGTAGAGATTTTCAAAGTCCAATAAGCATAGCAATCCCTGCCCCAAGTATTATTAAGATGAAAAATGGACCGTAGACCCTTTCCAATAGGTTATCCTTTAGCCTGCTCAGATACCTAGGCCCGAAAAAAGCACCAATAACAGCCCCCAGCCCTAACAGAGACAAAAGAGATAAATTTAAATTCCCAATTTCAAGATGAGAAATCAATCCTGAAACTGCATTAAAAAACAATGCAAAGACCGATGTTCCTACTATCATTTTGGCAGGTAATCCTATGAGGTAAAGACCTGCTATAACTGGTGGAGACCCGCTTATTCCGAGTAAGCCAGTCATCACTCCAGAAAAAAAGCCGAAAACTAAACCTATGATAATTCCAGCTAAGCTGAGTAATCGTACATTTTCCACTTGCACTCTCTGTGTCGTTTTTAGTTTTGATGCCCTTCGCCTGCTAGCAATTACCATAGGAAGACCAAAGGCTAGAATGAAAACTCCGAATATCCGCTCTAATAACAGATCAGATACAGTGGTAGAAAGATATGCTCCTATGTAAGCACCGATTAATCCCCCAAAGCCAAACAATAGCCCGTAAGTTAAGTTTAAGTTCTTTTCCTTATAATGACTTAAAGACCCGATAAAGGTCGTTGGAACAACAATGGCTAAGGAAGTAGCCACCGCAACCTTTGTGGGAATATGAAAAAAAAGAACCAGAACTGGAAGAGCTATTGCCCCTCCCCCAGCACCAACCATAGTCACAAAAAAGCCTATTAGAAAACCAGCTAACGGTAGTAAAATTATTGTTACGGTGTTCATCATTCAGACTCCTTACAGTCATTGCACTCCATGTATTCACGGTACTTACTAAGCGCTATAAGTGGAAGTGCGTTTTGAATCATAGTATTAGAATATAATGATTCGGTAGTACCGATACCTCCTGCACCGTTATATCCCACATACGATGAGTTCCAACTTCCATCTGGGTTCTGGTGTTTTAGTAGGAACTCTACTCCTTTTTGAATACCGGGGTCTTTAGGTTCTTCTCCAGCCTCTAGAAGCGCTATAAGTGTCCAACTAGTTTGTTCTATGGTGCTATTTCCTATTCCAGCGTATTTTGGATCAGTAAGTACTAAATAGTCTTCACCCCATCCACCATCTGGGTTCTGATGCGCCTTAAACCAATCAATAGATTTTTTCAGGTTAAGATCGATTTCTTTAGATTTTTTATTTTCGATAGCATTTAGAGCTATGATAACTTGGCTTGTTCCATACGTATATCCATAAAACCAGGATCCGAGCCATGTTCCATTTTCTGTCTGTGTTTGTTGAAGCCATTTGGCTGCATTTTGAACAGCAAGTGAATTATTATAATCGTATCCAGACTCAGCGAGAGCCTGTAAAACATAACTCGTATAATCTGGACTACTCGGGTCTCTAGAATTATTTTTTTCAAAAGTTGGCCACCCTCCATCATTATTCTGCATACTAAACAAGTATTCTGTGCCTTTATTCAGACTGTTATTTTTAAAAGAATTGTTTTTTCCAAGGTTAACCTTATTGAGGGCCTTGATTACATTTGCTGTTTCACCTGTAGCACTTCCGACATATTTATCCGAAGGCCAGCCGCCGTCTTGGTTTTGGATGCTTATCAGCCACTCAGCTGCTTTTACTAATTTTGGATTATGAGGATTGAGTTTCGCCTCCCTCAGGGCAAAAATTGCATGTGTAGTGTCCCATGTTGGCCACCTAAATCCTCGAAAGCTCCCATCTTCTCGTTGTGCATTGACCACGTAATCCATTGCCAATTTAATTGTTTGATTATCAACACTATAGCCTGCTTTATACAGTGCAAGTACAGAGTATGTTGTTTCTGATACTGATCCTTCCCAGCTGCCATCCTTGGCTTGGGTTTTTAGTATGTAGTTTTTTGCTGCTTGTACAGCAGCTTTTTTTGAAGGAGGCAGTCCACCATCCGGATATTGCTCTGAAGTCTGGATTATGGCATAGGCTGCCAGTGCAAGTCTGGTAGGTCGATTGATATCGTAAAATGAGGGTGTAAGGATAATTTCTATGGGCGGACCATTAACCTTATCGATAGAAATTTTTCCAAACATTAAATAATCGACTTTTGTTATCCAGTTAAAACTCTCAATTCCGCCGTGCGAATTTATATATTCCTGTCCTCTTTTTATTGTTGTTGAATTATTATCAATCCCTGCAAGCTGAAGTGCTAATACAGCCCTAGCAGTATGGTTAAGTGTGCTATGTACACCTGTATAACCGAAGGATTTATTAAACTTTGAAAATCCCCAACCCCCATCCTCATTTTGATTTTTTAGCAGCCAGTCTACAGCTAATGAAATATTTTCCTCATAGCCTCCTTGTCCAATATATTTAGTTAATATTATAAATTCTGTGGTTGGTGCAGAACTTGATATCACGTTATCCATCCAATATCCATCTTCATTTTGTTGGTCTAATATGTATGAACGTCCCGATGCGATCGCTTTATTTACTTGCTCATCCGGTACATGAAGATCTATTTCTTCTTTTTTGAAGTTGTAATCTGTATCTATAGAGATGGCAGCTACAGGATTGAATAAGATCAAACCAATTATTAGCAGGTTTATTATCTTCATTTTAAATCCCTATTTTAATAAAGTTATTTTTTATTAAAAATTCTATGAAATTTAATGTATCTGCTCGCACACTTGTTTTATCCATACCATACTTTTTTGCTATGCTATCCGCTATATCGGAGAGCGTATTTTTTCCATCACAAAGTTCTAAAATATATCCACCCGTGGAGTTTGAGCAGTATACACGTTTATGTTGAGGTGAATATACCAAAAGATTGTCTTCATCAAAAAGCGTTTCTTTTCGCCATTTGATCTCGTTCTGTTTAGTAAAAATTGATTTATCATTTATAGTTATATCTTCATTTTTAGACATTCATAATCACCGGTTACTCTTCTATTCTATCGGAGTCTGTCGTTTTTTTGTATTTTATTAGAGCTTCAAGACTGAACGATGTAGTTAATTCCTGAGAACCGTAGTAATTCGTAGGGGATACAGGTGCTATATAGAAAGCATAACTACTCCAGCTTCCATTTTTTCTTTGGGAGATCAGAATATGATTGATAGCTTTCTTCAGATGCGGTCCATCATAGCCTATGTTAAGCAGAGATACGGTAGCCAGTGCAGTATCCAGGTCATTTCCCCAACTTCCATCATGTTTCTGCGTTGCCAGAAGGTAGTTCCTGATATTCGCGAGAGAAGGTTCAAGTTCTTTTACATCACCATCAGAATAATCTCTTGTGACCAAATAGGTGAATACATAAGGAGAAGGATAATAAAAAGTTCCATTTAGAAACGATTTATTCTCAGCTATATTGTTTAAGTATCGAATTATACCGCTTTGGGTTCTATTCCTTAAAGAATACGCATAGAGGACATTTGCATTTACACTTGCATCAGTATCGCTTCTTCCCATATAAGCCTCGTAGTATGGATTAGATGGATCCAACCATTCCTCTGAAGTTATCCAAGTGTAGAATACACCGTCCGGTCTCCTGTAATCGAGCATGTAATCAAGAGACTCGTCGCTTATATTTACGCCACTCTCAACCAGAGCAGCGAATGCCATAGATGTATCGTCAGTATCGGGTATCAATCCGGGTCGATACTTTCCCTTGTGAGTCCAGACTCCATGAGACATCTTGTTATCCAATAAGAAAGCAACAGCCTTATTTTTCATTTCTTTGGTATCTTCATTGTCGATAAGATTTAGTGTATGGAGTATGAATGCTGTATCGAATAATAGCGAAACATTTGTACTGTTAGTCATTTCTGGAGAATAGGAAATATATGAAAAAAAATCACCACTTGGACGCTGCATTTCATACAAATAAGATAAACCTTTTTCAATTCTTTCATCTATGATTTTGTGTTTGGTAATTGTATCTTCGTTGCTTGCTGCTGGTACAACTAAAGTTAATATTAATAACATAGTAAAAAGTACGCCTAATAGCGATTTCTTAGATTGTCCCATTCTAATCCAACTCCTTTATATATAGCTGATATTCCTTTATCAAAGATTGTTTCTATCGAGAAGCATATTTTCTTGCCATTTGACTTCTGTCCTTTCAGTGAGAACTTTATTGTCATTATTTATCACACCCTCTCGCATGTTCTTGACAATAAAAGCATTAATAGATAAGCTTTTCGTTAAAAAATAATTTTAAATGATTTTTTTTGATTAATAAGCATTATAAAGTGTACAATTATCATAAAAACAGGTATTTTCTATGAATTAATTAGAAAATTATGCTCAAAGCATAATTTACGATAATAATTATGACATAATCATAAAACAAAAAAAATTAAATACTAGCGAATAAATTTCAAGCTTGGTGGATTTGTGAGCTGGTTTATAGATACTTTCAACCTTATTTATAAGTTGAATAGACCTTTCCATGCAACATGGCTTACTGTACCCACGGTAGTTGCCGGAGGTCTGGCAGCAAAAGGGAACATAAACATGTTACCTTTTTTTTATACGCCACTTTTGCATGGCTTACCACGAACATAAGTAATTTTATCAACGACTATTTTGACATTGAGAGCGATATAACAGGCAGACCGCATTCACCGCTTGCATCCGGCGCCATTACCAGGGATTTAGCAAGAAATGTATTATTGATTGAATATGTGATATCTTTTCTTCTTTTATTCGGTACAGCGCTTGTTACCGAGTCCCTTCTCGTACTTTCCCTTGGGATTATACCTTTGATATGTACATACATCTATTCGGTTCCGCCATTCAAAACCAAAGACAGGGCTGCGGCAGGACCTGTCACAATCTCAGCAGCATACATGTCTGTTGCCCTGGGTGGCTGGGCGCTGGCCTCAGAACTAACAATCGAGGCAATCAAACTGGGTATTTTCTTTGCAATACTGATGCTGGGTATAGGGTTCTCAAAGGACTTCATGCATATTGAAGCCGACAGGGGTTTTTCCAGTACCCCGCCCATTGCTTATGGCGTCAGGAAAACGGCGGCTGTTGCGGCAATATCGCTAACCTTCCCCATACTTCTCAGCCAGCAATTCATCAATATATCTACTCATGAGATTTTTCTATTGATAACGCCTCTTAGTTTTTCAATTATGGCTATTTTCTTCATGATTAAAGAGCCTGAGGCGAAAAACCGAGATATCGTAATGTCAGCTTTTCTGGTCTATCTCAATGCTGTTTTTATCATTATTTATGTGAACTCAGAAAATATACTGGTGATTATTTTATCGACAGCAGTAAGCGGTGCCATATCCATGAAGACCTGGTTTACAGATGAGAGGTTTGCAACGATCCGGATAAAATATCTGCGAATTCTCTCTGGAATCAGGAGGTAATTACAGCAGCGTCTCTGGGCAGACAGGCAATTAAGAAACGAACCTTTGCAAAACTGGGAGTAAGCTATGAACATAGATTTGGTGGAAAAATCTATACTTATACACCGGAAGAGGAGATTAATTATCTTTATAGAAAACATTGGAAAGACCATGACTATAAGAAAGATGCTTCTTTCGAATACATGATGCAATTTCTTGTTAAAATGGGTATTTATGAGCCTGTCGCCATGTATTTCAGAAATATCTATATGCGGCAGTATGAAGAATGTTCCGATGGTGTTCTTGATGTTTACCACATGAGAAACTGCAACGAGGGTATCAATAGCTATCTGAAGGATCATCTTGAAGTGGAGACGCATGTTAATGGAAAAGGTTTGAAAAATATTGACCTTCATGTAATGAAATGTTGTATAACACTTCTTGCGGTTGCTTTGGCACGATTGCAGAAAGGGATAAAGGAAAATCTTTCTTCAGTGGCTTATTTGACTTAGAGGGTGATAAAAAAAAGTTACCAACGGTTTTAGGTGGGCTTTGGTAAGTACCGCCGAACATGGGAAAAAATTTATATATCTAAATGTAACTAAAGTAGATAACTGGGAAAGGGTTCTGGTGGATGGAGATGGCATACAAAACGATAAAATGCAATAACGAACTACTTGAAAACGTGCATAATCTATTCGCCTCAAAAAAGCAAATATCCCTGATGCTTGCGTTCTCTGAAGGTGCAAAAAGCCTGAAGGAACTGGAGTCATTAACGAAAAGCAGATCGCAGAACCTTCTGCCTAAAATCGGTGAATTAACAGAAAAAGGATTATTGAAAAAAAGCGAGAGAGGTATTTACAAAGCAACACCAGCAGGGGAACTAATTATTTCTAAAATGCTGGACTTTTTAGAGATATATGACACCTTGGGAAAAGATTTCTGGATGACTCACAATATCAACGTGATCCCTAAACCTCTTCTATTTTGGATTTCTGCACTGAATAATTCGCAATCCCTTCAGCCAGACGCTACTCTTGATGCATCCCAACGGCTTACAACCCAATTTTTCAAAAACGCAAGGGAAAGAATATGGGGCATTTCCCCTTTTGTGACACTGGACTGGGCGAAGATGATAATCCACCAAGCCAACGTTGGCATAAAGGTATCCCTTATCACCACCGAGAAGGTCCTAAAAATGACCGATGTAGAAGAGTTTAAAGAGTACAATCCACTGAACCATCCAAATATAGCACTCTGGATAAACAACAGCATTGATCTGGCTTTCATAAATAATGAAGAGTACATTACTCTTGCTCTGCCTGATACTAAAAAAAACATTCTGGACATGCAAAATATTCTGATATGTCAAAGTCCAGAAGCTGTGAAGTGGGGTTGGGAGTTGTTTAGTTATTTTAAGAATATATCTACCAAAATCAATTAAAGTTGTAGAGTTTGAAAATAAGGCATCCGGAAATAAGCAATGTAAATGAAGACATTGTTTTATTTTTTGAAAATGGTTTAAACAATAAATATCAAATCAGTAATAAAATCTGGTCACAAGGAAAAAACTTTGGACAATTTATAAAATACATCAGTGACAAGCAAACAAAAATACTTGAGACAGTATCGCAACTTGACGGAAAACAAAACGGCAGCTAACATCGCCGTTGCGTGAGCGGGGCTGACGAGCAATTTGAAAGTGTGTGCAAGTAATTTACCTTTGTAGCGGGTGGACAAGTAAGTGCTTTCTACTCCCCGCCCACGCAAAGCCGCGGAACGTTATACGCAATCGTGAGCAAAAAGCTTGAACATCAATTTTTTCTGAGGAAAAATAAGCCACAAGATGGGGATAAGTGTTTATAGTTTCCTATACGTTAAAAAAAGGAGGTAAGAAATGATTGAGACGATTCGACCAAATGATGGTATAGACGAACATAAGTTCGGATATAATGCTAAAATAGAAGGATATACGAACTCAAGTTCGGATATGAAGGAGTTATATGAAATTGCCCGAAACCCCAAAAGTTTAATAATTCAAAATTTTAGGAGAATGTCATATGACAGAAAAACAAACAACTAGTGAATTTACAGGCACGAAGGGAAGAATTATGGCTTGGGTTCTCAACAGCCCTTTACGGACACTAATTGAAGTCCGGCTTTTAGGCATGCCCAGGTCTGCTTTTCTAAATGAAGTTTCTCACCATGTTCGCGGGGATGAAGTTGTCTTGGATGTAGGAGCTGGTTCCGGTTACTTCAGCTTAGCTATAGCAAAGAAGTTAAATTCTGGAAAAGTGATTTGTTTTGATTTGTCCGAAGAAATGCTCCAGCGTCTTAAACACAAAGCTAAGAAAGAAGGTCTTGAAAATAGAATTCAAATAATGAATGGTGAAGCATCTTCTTTGGATCTCAATGATGAATCCGTGGATTTGGTTGTCTCTAGCTTTGCTTTCCATGAAATTTCAAGCCCAGAGACAGTTTTGATGGAGATGATTAGAGTATTAAAACCAAATGGATGGGTAATCATTACCGATTATTTAAGAGATACATGGCTCGGCAAGATGGCAACCACATATCATAGCGCAGATGCCTATGGATTATTTAGCGTTAATGAATTAGAAGCTCTTTTTGCCAAATGCGGGTTAAAAGATGTAAGGGCTATTCAGACAAAGAGTTGGATTATCGGAATGGGTAAAAAATGAAGTTTTATTATCAGGCTTCGGGGCAACTTCATATAACTTTGTATCTCCGCTTGGCACATTCGTGCCAGCCCTTCGGGCAATCTGCCTTCGCTACGCTACGGCAGATTCGTAAACCCAGAAACGTTATACGCAATCGGCACGGGGCAGTAAACTACTCAGGGCTGAACAGGCTGTCCGATAATTGAGTGAAATTTGATCTAATTAATTTATAGAATATTGTTAGAATAGTGTCTATTGCCTACGTTAATTATAAACACATTTATATCATATAATTACTGTATTGATAATATGGTGTTTATTAAATCATTTAAAAACCAGACCTGGCTGTTCCCTCCGGCAATAGAAGACCTCGGACCCGATGAACCATGTTTGTTTCCTTGTTGAAAACTTCATTGATTCCCTCGATCTTTCAGTGTTCGAAGAGAAATATGAAGGAGCCACTGCTGAGTTTTCCAGGAAATTCTAATATAAGAACGCAAGCTCCTTTCTCAGTTCCGAGATGACAGTATCAAAATCAGGTAATTCCCTCATAAGATGTATCAAATCTGTTTTCCATGGTCTCCTTAGATTTTCTATATCCAGGAAAATTCTATCTGGCTCGTATTTAACTCCTATTCGTTTGCATTTTTCAATAACAGCCTTTTTTATTTCATCTTTATCAAAATTATTGTTTTCAACTATGAACCATACATCGAAATAGTCGCGAGGTTTGCTCCTTTGTATCAATGTTCTTATTTTTTCTACGAGTATTTCTCTTAAGTCAAAAACCCTTACAGTAAAAGGTTCTATCTCATCATAGAATGTATTGATATTCACTGTCTTTGGTTCAAATATGAGTTTTTCCCTCATGCTTATGTCAATCTTGATAGAATTCCGATACATCAACGGGCCCATAAATTTTATTTCAGCATTATAGCTGTTTGAAGTCTCGTTTTCATCTTTTATTTCCAGGTTCAGATTTTTGCATATTGTATGTATTGTCGCTATTGCCGAACTCATGTCATTTCCAATGTAGGTGAAATCCAGATCTTCAGATATCCTGTGATAATCAAGGTAAACCTTGCTCAACGCGGTTCCACCTTTGAATATCAGATTGCTGTTCAACCTGGTTATCTGCGCCAAGAATAAGGTCAGCATGTACTCTTTCTCAATAGTGCCGGCAAGAAATCCCTTTCTGCGTGCTATTCTCAAAATATCAGCTTTGGCTATCAATGCACCACCATCCATTCAAGCAAGTCTTTGTCAGAAACATTAATCATGAGATTCCATTCAGAACTGTATTTTCCTTTTTTCCTTTTTGTAACATCAAGCAAATTGTATCCTTTTGAGATATTATTTTTTAGTTTAATATTGAAATCATTTGTTGTTTTTATTTTAAGTATGTTCAGCAAATATCCTAATCTTTTTAATATCGCCCCGTTTTCCATTTTTAATGCATAATTTAAAAGCTTTTCAAAATCTAATTCCTCTCTTGCATTCCATAATGCTTTTGCAACTTCTGCGATACCGCCGCAATATTCAGTATGGTCTAAGCAATCCACAATTGTTTTTTCCTTGTCTGAAATAAGAAGATTTCTTCCAGAAATGTTTACTGTAAAATATCCAAAAAACTTCTTTTCAGATAGAGTTATAAATTCGTAGCTTACTCCATGTATTTTTTTGTTCTTCCTTCTTTTTGTCGTGGCAACAAAGACTGTGAAAGGCACTTGCTCTGTCATGCCATAATAATTCAACGCACTCCAGTATGCTATATAATAAGGTTGTACAAGCACTGAAGCTATGATGAATTCATGTTCGGTATAGACAGATTCTTTTCCGGCTTCCAGAGGGACTATCAAATACTTCCCTTTTTCTAAGGGTAGAGCCCATTTCTTTTTTA
This sequence comes from Candidatus Methanoperedens sp., assembly GCA_041491305.1. Lineage (GTDB taxonomy): Archaea > Halobacteriota > Methanosarcinia > Methanosarcinales > Methanoperedenaceae > Methanoperedens. The sequence goes on along the minus strand of JBGPUU010000017.1, from coordinate 15,944 downwards.
CAAGCCTGTTTACTATCACTTTTGCATAATTGTAACTGCATTCAAGCTCTTTCATTATATCTCTAATTGCAAACAATTGCTTCTTTTTTTCCGAAAGAGATGAAAGCAAATAAGCTTCCCTTTTCGATATTCCTTTTCTATTATTTGTATTTTCAGTAACTAATATTGTTACCATAAATACAATAAGTATAAACGATTATTTATAAGCTTTTCTATTTTGTGTAATTTAGGTAACATTAGCTGTTACCATCGCAGCTCTGTCAATCATCATATCGTTGGTGGTTGCCTTCTTGAAATGACTGCTCTCCTTTTAGCTGCCGGAAACTTAACAGTACCATATTTTACACACACTCAGGCTAAAAGACTTTATATATCCACAATGACAATTTCAAATGAGGGTGGTATTATGAGACAAGATGAAATACTTAAAAAAGCACAGTTTAAAGAACAAAATGGCGTAAAGATTCTGCGGATTAAAGGCAAACCATATGAGATGGGATTTCAGCATGGCTATTTATTAGCTGGTAGAATAGCCCTTATGGTAAACAGGACGCTTCTGGCTACAGCCGCTTATGTTGCCAAACAGACCGGTTCGGACCTTAAAAAAGCGCAGGAGATGCTGTGGACAGGACAGAAAAAGGCGGAACCGTTTCTTCCAGGGGAGTTTAAAGACGAAATGAGGGGAATAGCTGACGGCGTAAAGGCAGCGGGAGTGAGCGTAACCCTGGAGCAGATATTGCTATGGAATACCAACTATGACCAATGGTGTATCTACTGCCATCCCCATTACTGGCAGTGCGATGGCAGGGAAAATCCGGGGCAACCGAGCACAACAGGACAGGCAGGCGGGTGCAGCAGCTTTTGCGCCTGGGATGAATGGGCAGGCGGCGATGGTAAATTAATTTTCGGCAAGAATGAAGATAATTTCAACATGCCGGAGCAACTGGATAACCGGATACTGGTCATAGCCGACCCGGATAACGGATTCGGTCACGCCTTCCTGACGTATCCGGGGATGATAGGGCTGGACGGGGGCGTAAATGAGAAGGGTTTTGAGATGATGACGCAACTGAACTCCATGCAATACGAAAGTATGGAGGGCTGCGGTATTGCCATATTCACACGCCTGCTGCTGACCCATGCAAGTACCGTGGATGATGCCATAAAAATATTCCGGGAGCACCCCCGCTGCGCCGGTATTGCATACCATGTGGCGGATGCCAAAGCCAAAAGGGCGGCGGTTGTTGAAACATCTTCCAGAATGATTTGTGTCCGTTATCCCATGCCCGATGTCAAAGCGATGTGGCAGTCAAACCATTCCAACTGCTATCCGGGCTGGGCGGGTTATTCGGGATACAATATGGTTGCTGACCAGGTGCTTGTGAATGAACTCAAGGATATCTCCACTATTGAAAACTGGCAGAACAGCCTTAAAGACCCGTATAATTTCTTCGTCCAGGCACCCAGCCGTTTTGAACGGTACGGGCAGTTGATCCACGAATATTATGGCAAAATCACTCCGGAAAATGCCATAAAAATATTAAGCGACCGCTACGATCCTTATACGCGGATGACCCGTCCGGCGGATTTTCCCTCTTGGACTAATAATATCCTCTGTACCATATGCGCCATGTATCCTGATTTTACTTATCAGGCGCAAGAGCCAGTGGGAGAATTTAAAGCCCATGTAGCCAACATGTGGAGCCTTGTGGCTTATCCCGAAACCGGAGATCTCTGGCTGGCGATAAATAACTTCCCGGCGCAGTATGGCGGGTATGAACATTTCAATCTGAAGGAATTGCTGGGTCGCGTGCGTTAAATCGTGAACTGTATTATCTGATTTATAAATGAGTATCATTAAATAGTATGAATGTTACCTTATAAATGGTGGTAAAAGGTGGATATCAACGGTATCTGGTACAACGAACTCGGATCGATAATGGAATTAAGTGTTTCTGGAAATGTGATTAAAGGTAAATATCAAACAAAAGTTGGAGGCGCGCCGGGAATTTATCCATTGACGGGATATTTGAATGCGCCCAACCCAAATGGTATTGCTGTTGGCTGGACGGTTCTCTGGAATAATCAGCTTGGAAATAAGCAGAGTCTTACATCGTGGGCAGGTCAATACCAGCTCAGCGACGGGATTGAGGAAATATACACATTCTGGCTTCTTGTGAGGGAATTAGAGCATGCTGAAGACTGGGAAGCTACAAACATAGGTCAGGACACGTTTACCCGCAATAAACCCAGCGAGAAAATGATTCAGAGGGCGAAGAAAAGAGGAAAATTTTCCCATCCGACCCAATGAGCACCATACTATAAGGCGCCATAGGCCGATTGTTAGTGTTACGCAAAAGTTAAATAAAGTAACTTTTAATTATAATGTGTTCAGTGATTAATTGTAATTAACTGTAACAAGAAGGGAGGATAAAATGGAACCAAAAGAAAGTGGTAAACTAGATAGAGCAAAAAAGAACCGTGATCTTATATACAAGGCATTGATAGATCCGAAGTTCCGAAAACAACTGCAGGAAGAGCCTGCCAGAGCCCTTGGTGTGAAGGAGCTTACCGCGGAAAAGAAGAAAGAAATCAGATTCGTTCTTGCGGCGTTGAAAGGGATAGAGGTACAGATAGGTTCACTGGCAGATGAACTCCTGTGCGCCAACGGCGGACCGTGCGGTATTGCCTGAGTCGATTCCGGATTTGCATATCTTTGAATACGCCGGTACGGTCTTTGCTTTTGACCCGGTAGCAGTTCGCCTTGCCGCGCTTACTCCTGATGAAGCCGCGTTCATCAGGAATGATAAAAAAGCGCGGCATGCACATTTAGCGAAAACGCACCATACTTCGGCGGTGATGGACAGCCTATCCCAAAAGGGTATCTTACCATCATCGCACAGTCGCCCTGCGGAAGCGTATCCGGACATAGACCGTGTGGAGGTCATGGTCAATGCAACCCAGGAATGCAATCTGGCATGCACGTACTGCTTTGTTGATCGTGGAAGATTCGGTTACGGCGAGGAACGCACACGCATACTGTCACCCCATCTGATTCGGAAACTTGTCATGATGCTGCCGGAAAAATTCCCCGATGTCCGGGAGTTCTGCATCCATTTCTATGGTGGAGAACCGCTTCTCAACCTGCCGGCTCTGAGGGCAGCCGTGGAAACCGCAGGAGGCAATCACCGTTTTGTATTTGCGATCACAACCAATGGAACGGTATGCAGCGAGGAAGCCCTTTCCGTCCTGAGGAAAGGCCGATTCAACGTCATCCTGAGCATAGACGGTCCGCCGCATGTCCATGACGAAGTCCGCCGCACTTCCTCGGGCATGCCCACCCATGCCAGTGTTATGCGCTTCCTGCGGGAACTGAGAGAGCAAAGAGGGCAGTATGTGAGAGGTTCAAGCGTGGTACGAAAAGGATGGTCGCTGAGAGAGGCGCGGGAATACCTCAAGACACTTCCTGTTGACGCTATAAAAGCTCAGGCTGTACGGCTGCCGCCGGAAAACGAGCTTGCACTGGATGAAAAAGAACGTCTGGAATACTTTGAGCACTTAAGAGAGGCAGCCGCCGAGACTATAGAATGTGTGCGGCTGGGAGAAAACCCGAAAGATGATCGCTTCAACCATCGCGTGCTGCAGCTTATAACCGGCACGAGAAGGAAGGCGTTCTGCGGAGCCGGGCGCCGGGTTTTCGGGATGGCGGCTGACGGGACGGTTCTTCCATGCGTGTTACTCGCAGGAAAGGATGGAGTGGCGCTTGGCAGTATCGATGACCCGGATGCGAAATGGGTTGAGAATGGTAATAATTGGGCAGACGAGCACGGTCCCCGCAGCGAATGCAAAGCATGCTGGGCGCTCCCGTTGTGCGGCGGCGGATGTCCTGCGATGCTCTCGGTGTGCGGTGAGGATGAATGCGAAATGGTGCGAGCCAATTGCGAGATGGCTCTGGCTATTTACGGGTCATTCCTTGACCGGCCCCAGGATTTACTGGTACTGGGCGGGGTGGTATGAGACAAATTATGAAAGAGAAGCTGCATGAATTCAGCCATCTGGAAAGAAATATCACTTTTGATCCGGGAAGCGTCTCGCCACCGCCGTTGCCTGATGAGCGATTTCCTGCGATTACATCAATGGCGCTTGATATTTCAGGGCAGTGCAACCTGAGATGCGCATATTGCGCCGAGTACGCTACATTACCCGAAAGAGCGGTGATGCCCCCAAAAATCCAACAGCGCGCCATTGATGCAGTTTTTGAATGGTCACCGAAAGGAAGGGGGGTATCGATACATCTTGGAAGCGGGGAAGCCCTGCTGCACCCCGCCGCTGTACGAGAAATCGGAAGGCGGGCGAGGAGGCTGGCTCAAATCCAGGGCAGACCTCTTGCGCTCTACCTGACAACCAACGGTACCAGGCTCAATGATGCGATTATGAGATGGCTCATCGAGGATGGCTGGAACGTCAAGATAAGCATCGATGGAGGGGCGCAGGTTCACGATCGGTACCGGGTGGATAAAAACGGCAAAGGCACGTTCCGGAGGATAGAACATGCAGTAAGAACTCTGGCAGAAAAAATGCCAGAACATTTCAGTACCACCTCCGTCCTCTGCCGGGGAACAGACCCGGGAAAGGTGTTCTACGAAATCGCCTCAATGGGAGTCCGGAAGATCGAACTTGTGCCTGTGGCAGTTACTTCTCCTTCGCAGCTTTCTTTGCGTGAGGATGATCTTGCAGCTTACCATGACTTCATTTTTGATTATGTAGGGCGGATTGCAGGAGGAGAGAAACTACCGATCCACATTCGCTTCCAGAAACGGCTAAAGAAGGCGCTGGGTTACGGCAATACCAGGATACCGTGCGGCGCAGGCCGGAATTTCATTGCTGCAGGGCATGACGGGAGGCTCTATCCCTGCTTCAGGTTTGTCGGGGCTTCACAATACATAATGGGAGACCTGGATTCAGGCATCAGTCCCGACAATGTGAAATGGTTCGGGAACGCACCCGGGCGCCCGTATGAAAAGCGGGATAAGTGTGCAATGTGCTGGTCAGCTCCGCTTTGCGGAGGTCCGTGTTTTGCCTGCGCAGAGCTTCTTGGAAGGGCGGGCTTGCCTTCGGCTGACTACTGTTCTATGGTACGCTCGGAAGGTGAGGCTGCCGTCTGGCTTGCTGATGTTTTGAAGGATGAGCATCCGCAGTTGCTGCTTGACCTCCTGGGTGTGAATATTGAGGTATGAATGCGCATTAATCTGATCAAGCCGCCTGAATGCTCCAGAATGAATTTTGGCTGCTTCAGCCTGGCTGTTCTGGCATCCGCTGTGAGGGATATAGCATCGATAAGGATCATAGATGCCACAAACCTCACCATTGAGGATGCTGTCAGCGCTGCAGTTAAAGATACACCTGACCTTATAGGCGTCACCACAATGGGGCTTGCCTCTGTCGGCCCGGCGAAGAAGTTCCTTCGGGCTCTCAGGAGCGCAGGTTTTAATGGATTGCTCATAACCGGGGGTCACGGTGCTTCCATGTCCCCAAAAGTGCTGCTGGAGAGCGGAGCCGATGCGGTCGTTTGCGGAGAGGGTGAGATTACGTTCAGGGAACTGCTTCAACACGGGATATCAGAGAAGGTAAGTGGTCTTTATCTCATGAGGGATGGTGCCTTGATAAAAACCCCGCAGCGCCCGCTTATTCAATCACTTGACAGCCTGCAAGAGCCTGCCCGCGATCTGGCGGGTGAGCCTCCTGATGGCATATTCCTTCTTGAGACAAGCCGCGGATGCCCCCACGGCTGCACTTTCTGCGAGACCACAAGGTTCCACGGAAGACAATGGAGAGCCCGCTCTCCCGAACTTGTGGCTGAAGATATCCGCCATCTTGTCAGCAGCCATGGCGCCGTGATAATTCAGATTGCCGATGACAATTTCATGGCAAGCCCGGAACGGGCGCAAAGGATATGCAAGGTTCTCGGGGACGGGCCGCTGCCGCTTTTTTTCCTTTTTTCAGCACGTTCGGACGATATGCTGCGGCATCCTGAAGTTGTCAGGTTTCTTTCCGCTGCCCGTTTTCTTCGTGTCACTATAGGGGTTGAAACGGTTAATCCAGAACTTGCGCAAAGCATACGTAAAACTATAACCTTCAAGCAGCATAAGAAAGCTTTCGCAGCTTTGAGGGAAGCAGGAATCTTCACTGTGGCTTCCTTCATTGTGGGTCTTCCAGGCGAAACGGAAGAGATGCGCTCCGGCTATGTTGACATGGCTGTGGATATCGGGGCGGACGCAGCGCGTTTTCTCCCCTTCCAGCCTCTTCCCGGCACCCCGATGGAAAGCGGTACCGGAGAACCCGAGCCTTTGTGTGCTGAATATGCAGTCAGGATCACCCGGGAATTTGAGCGCCATGTCGCCGTATTGAATAGATTGATTGAAGCAGCGGAAAAACCTGATGTGAGGGGTATGCTCGCGAGGGCAAGTCTTCATAGGCGGTTAAGGGAAAATATACTTGATGCATGCAATACCGCCATGGTTCAAAAAAAGCTGCTGGAACTGGAGTCTGAATGAACTGTGTGCTCGCATGACCATGCTCAGTATCTGTCAGATTAATAAAAAGTCTCTTGTTTTTATCACATGCATAGATATACGCTATGCTATAGCACCGATTCATTGTTAAAATGTGGAGATAGGCGGGTTACGGCTTTCTCAAAGGAAAATAATCTCCGCCTTGTGTGATATTTCCTGAGCTGTTATAAGGAATCAAAGTATCCCCCAGACCGTCTCCATCTGTATCATTGCCTGCATAATCTGACCAGTAATTACCTCCAAGATAGAGTCCACCAATGATATTTGTGCCAGCCTGTTTTGGAATATTCCAATAATTATTTTCATTATCCCAGACATTGCGCGCGTTGTTGAAGTTGTTGTTGTAGATGGTATTGTTTCTGGAAGAAACCAGATAGATGCCCCCGTAGTTGTTCGAGATATTGTTGCCGCTCAGAATACTGCTATTGCTATAATACTCCAGAATTATGCCATAGATAAGGTTCGAGCTTGCAGTGTTGCCGCTTATTGTGTTATTGCTGGATAGCCTTAGATCCATGCCGTTGCCGTTGTTCGAAGCGTTATTGGCAATAAGCCTGTTATTGCTCGAAGATGTAAGTATGATGCCGAAGCCCCATAGTAGGGGAGGATGTTGCCGTTTACGGCATTATTGTTTATTAGCGTGTTGTTACTGGAATATTCCACATAGATGCCTATGCTGTTATTCGTAGCGGAATTGTTCCTGATAATATTGTTATTTGAAGATACTCTTATTCCCGCGTTTGGCCAAAATATTGATGCTGTGCTGTTCCTCACGATAAACCCTTCAAGAGTGTTCGTTCCTTTGCTAAGAGTGCTCAGAAATATGGCGCTTCCGCTCCTCATGGCATCTACCACAGGCTGCCCACCCCCGTTATCTATACCGCGCAGAACAAGCTGTTTATTAACTAACACATTCTCGAAATATGTGCCGCTGTAAACAAGAATCGTATCTCTTGAACTCGCATTATTTATCGCGTCCTGAATCTTCGTAAAATCAGCGCCGCCTCTTTGGTCTACCGTCCATGTTTTTGCGCTCACATTACCTGCAATCAGCAGGACTGCCAGCATTGCCATTCCCGCTGCCCTGCAAACACGCCCTCCGCAAACCCTTAAAACCATTTATAACCACCTGATTTAGTATGTTAGTTGCATACTATAAGAAATTTGCGATTCATTTTAGGCTTCACCGCGGATAAACGCAGATGAACGCAGATGAAGGCAAATATATTAAGATTTTTTAAGTGCCAATTTAGCTATGTTATTTCTCTGTAACCTCTTAGGTGAAATTTACTTCACAGCTCACCGGATTGTGAACTATTTTGAAACTCCATTATCTTTGCTGTTTTTTCAAAGCTTCAATCACTTCTTCAACATGAGCAAACTTTACATCAGCCAGCTTATTAAGCAACATGCTCGCATGCACATGTGCAGTCTCTGTCAGGTCAAAACCCTTCCAAGGTACTGTCAAGTCTTCGGTTGCTAAAAGAGGAACACTACTATCAAACTGGCAACCACATATGATTTACTTAATATTATAATATACCTGGGGGCGTGCCGACAACTTGACAGAACCGAGGTCGTCAAAAATTAAATCTGTATTTTTTGTTATATCTTTTGATGAGTATCTTTGTTTCGATGTGATTTGTTGAAAGAATAATTCTGTTGTCTGGTAGCTTGTGTTGAACTCCCTGCCAAGCCCGCAGGCGAGAGCGGCGGTTCAGCAAGCATATCGGCGCGCTTATGATTGCACCGCCGGAAGAGGTAGCGAGAGGCGTACTTGAACCCCATCCAAAAAGCTTCCTAATAAATTTACGCCGAGGTAGGGATTTGAAAAATTTGTTTAACGCCCACACACTGTCTGAAATTTTCTATTTCCATTCTTAAAAAGTAGATTCGCTGTTGTTGGTATTCAAAAAAAGAACCCTTGGTCGTTTGCGTTAATTCTTTATCCGGTGCGCAATTTATCTTTAACATACCTATTTCTTATTAATATCAACAAGATACTTATATTCTTGGTAATTTTTGTCTCAAAAAGGGGTTGCACTTTCACTGGTACTTACCTTAAATATATAAGCCAGTTGTTAAATTAATATTAATTTGAGTGCGTGCGTATACCCGGAGGAAGAACAATGCGGTTGAAACAAAACCGCATAGCATCAACAGGCAGACGCCAAGGGGACGCTATAACGTCCCCGCCGTACTCTAAAATAAATATGTTTGTGGATGGATAAAAACTTTGGTAAAACGGATTGAAATAGAGGAAGAATGATAGCATGAAACTAAAACGAGATGTAGAAAAAAAGGTAGTTTGTGTATCCCCGGAAGATCATAAATACATAGAGGAACTCTACGGAAAAATCACCGAGCAATACAAAGTGCAGGCAGCCTTAGCCGGGGTAAGGCCCACAATCGGGAAAAAAGGAAATGGACCTAAGGTCAGACATGTAATAAATTTTCTGCGTGAGTATTCCGCCTTTGGTGATATAGAAATACAGAACTTCGCTGCTAGGTTTGTTAAATAAAAGAGGAGACGGATATGCAAAATATTTCATCATCCGGGTTCTTTTGTCATTCAAGAAGTTCGCTTTAGAGATGGACGTCAAATCACCCTGTTCTCAGAACGGCGCATGTTCCGTAAGGAGCATGAGAAACTGGTTCGATATGGAATGGAATATTTGTTTCCAAGGTATGAGCTAAAGCAATCCCTTGATATCGTCATTGTTTCTTCACGATTGAGACGTTCAAGTGGTATTTCGTGTCAGCCATGTAAGTGCCTCAGAATTAATGTCAGCCACCGAGCTAAAGCATCCGCCGAGGAAGAAATCTCTTCTAACATAGGCAACTATGTTTTCTGTTTTACCTTTTGTCTGGGGTCGATAGGGGCGGCATAAGCCGGGAATGAATCCATATTGCTTGAAGAAGTCCTCAAACTTGGGATTCCATTGTTGAAGCAGTACAGTTTTAGCGTTTTGCCCTACTTTTTCTGATTCAGACCAGTCAACCTGAACCTCTACTTCTGGCTTGATTTTGTATTTTTCGAGCTTACTGTCTCTTTTTGCCATTTTGTTTGGTTCCGATATAGTTTTTAATTCAAATATTTTCGTACGGTCTTCCTGTCATATCCTGTTTTATCGGATATTTCAGTGATGCTAAAACCCTTCGCATGCAGCTCTCTTATCATAAACCATTCCTCCGTTTCAAGCATAGTCTCCAATCCTGGGATTTTTACCCAAAATTGTCAACTGGGGATTTTTATCCGTTGAAAATGGGAAAATTAGACCGTTATTGAAAGAGTCTTATATATAGAACTAAAATGATTGAATATTTTTATGTGGAAGATGACGATTAGTATAGGTGATTCGGTTCATGGCTACTGTTGTCTGCCTTTCATGAACAATATGGTTAAGAGGTTTGAGATAATTTCAATATTTAATCTTACGCCTTCATTATTCACGGAAATTTGTGAAATAACTTTCCTGGATAGCGTCCATATAGAGGACTGGATAAGGGAAAATAATTTTGTTGAACTGAATGTAATAAGACAGGCCGGTCAGAAATATACCTGCTTTATTAAAGGTAAAATAATCATGGATGAGATTTCGGCTTTTATTGAACATTTTGAACTTAAATTAGAATTTCCCGTAGTCGTTGAACAGTGTAATTGCCGATTTAGCCTTATAGGTAAGCGCGGCGAATTATTCAATATTATAAAAAAATCCAAAAAAGAATGGGAAATTGAAGTTCTGTCTTTTGAAAAATATAACCCTACTAATAAGAACATGCTTGACTCACTTACCGTAATGCAAAAAGAAGTGCTCAAACAGGCATACTTAAGCGGATATTTCAGTTATCCCAGGAAAATAAGCCCTCAAAAACTTGCGGACAAAATGGGAATAAAAAAGGCAACATTGCTCGAACATCTGCGTAAGGCTGAGAATAAGATATTGCATCGAATTATTGAATAGATTACATTTTTAATGGTGCTTTTCATAGATATTCTATTTTTCCATCCCTGAAATGAATAATCCTGTCCGCCATCCCGCCAATCTCGGGACTGTGCGTTACCATCACGATCGTCTGTCCCCGTTCTTGGTTCAATTTCCTGAAAAGTTCAATGATATCTATAGAAGATTTAGTATCCAGGTTGCCAGTCGGTTCATCAGCTAATAGTATTTTCGGGTCGTTGGCAAGACTTCTTGCAATAGTAACACGCTGCTGCTGCCCACCCGATAATTCGGACGGTAAGTGGTTCAATCGGTCGCCAAGACCCACAAGACCGAGCAGTTCCTTCGCCTGGTTCTTATAATTAGATCGCTTATTCAGCATCATAGGGAACATCACGTTCTCAACTGCTGTAAGCTCATTAAAAAGGTTAAAGAACTGGAATACGAAGCCTATATGCTTTAACCTGTACTCCGCCCTCTTGTTGCTGTTCATCTTTGTGACATCGTGGCCGTCTATGTATATTTCCCCGGAAGTAGGGGTATCAAGCATGCCGACTAAATTGAGAAAAGTTGATTTCCCACCGCCTGATGGACCCATAATGGCAACAAATTCACCCTGCTCTATAGAAGTATCCACACCGTTAAGTGCTTTAACCTCGACTTTGCCGGGCATATAACTCTTTTTAAGATTACCAGTTCTGATCATTTTCATATCAATCGCCCCAGATTGCTTTTATAATATTCATCCTGCCGGCAATAAATGCGGGATATACGGCAGCCAGTATTACAGTGAGCATGGTGACCAGTGAAGCATCATAGAGGAGATACGTATAAAACCTTGGAGCCATAGAACCCAGCATCGGTTCAGGAAAAGGGTGGGCTTCCAGATACTTCGTACCTGCAAATCCAAGTGCATCCCCGATCAGGATACCTATTGCCCCGAGAAATACAGCCTCAAGAATATATACAGATAATACCTGCAAATCCTTCATCCCCATAGCTTTCAATATGCCTATCTGCCGTCTCTTATGCAGGATGTTTATATAGAGTATCACACCCACCGATACTGCGCCTGTAAATAACCCGACTGCATTTATTATGGCAAAGATTTCCTTAAAAGTTCCAAGTGAACTCACTACAGATTCAATCTCCTGCTTCCACTCTTTGACTTTTTGCATCTCAAGTTCTTCGGATATTTTAGTTTTATATTGCCCTGAAAGGGCTTCATCTGAAAGTTTGACAAATATCACCGAGGCTTTATTATTCAGGTTAAGCTCCTCCGCAGCAACATCGAAATTTATTATTACCGTGTTCGCATCCATCGCCATGCCTGTGCGCAGTATCCCTCTGGTCGTGAACACCCTGGTTTTCCCTTTTTCAAATACTATTGTCGCCTCATCACCGGGTTTTATCTTTAACTCATCAGCCAGCCGGTACGAGACCAGTATTCCGTCCCTGTCATTGGCAGCAATGGTTTCACCGGAATCAATCTTACTTAACAGGATCGTAACCTTGTTTTCTTTTGATGGATCAAGGGCTAAAATCCTTACGGATCTGGATTTTTCCTTATAGGATAATGCACCGCCTGCTGTAATTCTCGGGGAATAAGCAACCACCCCTTCTATGCTGTCAAGTTTTTGTTCCTTTATACCCAGACCCTCGATATAAATATCTTTCTCATTCGGATAGATATTAACATGCCCTGACGATGTTTCCATTGTTTTTTCCAGGAAATCATTTGTCACGCCATCCATAAACCCGTTAAGGATGATGATGTTTGCAGTCGATATGGCAATCGCTATAATAATGAAAATAAACGTTTTCCTGTTTGTTTCTGCGTCTTTTCTTGCATAAAAGAATACGGCGGACATCTTACGTACCCCAGATGGATTTAATTATATCTACCCTGCTTGCCTTGATAGCAGGATATACTCCTGCCAGTATTGTTACTGCAAAAGATACGATAGTTGCCTTGTAGAACAGGTAATATTCAAACCTCGCACCTATCCAGGTCTGCATAATAGCGTCATAAAGAGGGTGTTCTTCCAGGTACTTAATCGCAAAATATCCAAGACCATCCCCGATGGATATGCCAATCACGCCAAAAAGTACAGCCTCCATTAAAAATACTGTAAAGATGAAATCATCTTTCGCTCCAATAGCTTTCATTATTCCGATTTGCCTGGTTTTATGGATTACGTTTATATATATTATAATTCCGACCGAGATCGCTGCTGCGACTAATCCCACTGCCGATATAACGCTGGAAAAACTTTGCCAAGCCTTGGCAAAACTTAATAAATACTCAGTCTCTTTCTTCCATGTTTTTACATTGCTTACTCCAAGAGCCTGCATTATCACAGGCATGTACGCATCAGCAAGGTCCTTATCTGAAAGCTTAACCAGGATAACTGATGCGCTGTTGTCAAAAGCGAGCTGTTGATTGGCTTCATTGAGGGGCATGATAACGGTCGAGCTGTCAAAATCCGCAGCTCCGGTGCGAATAATCCCTTTAACATTGTAGACTTTAACTTTCCCGTTCTCAAAAGCAAGCTCCGCTTCATCCCCTACATCCAGTTTCAGGTCTTCTGCAAGCCTGTAGGAAACGAGGATAGTGTTTTTATCGTTGGAGTTTATGGCTAGACCCCTTGTAATTTTATCAAGAAGTTTTGTTGTTCTCCTCTCTTTGTCAGGGTCAAGAGCCAGTATTGCTACGGATGTGGATAGCTCTTTGTTGGATAAAACTCCGCTTGCTGAGACCCTGGGAGAGTATGCCTCTACTTTCTCCAATGTATCCAGTCTCTGCTCCTTCACACCGAGACCGTCTATAAACCGCTCGTTATCAGCGGGGTAGATATTTAAATGACCCGAGGACGATTCGATGGTATTATCGACCAAATCTCTAATCATCCCGTCCGTAAGACCGTTGATAACAATGATGTTCGCAGTTGCGAAAATTATCGATAATGTAATAAATACGAAAATCTTTTTGTTTTTAAAGATATCTTTTCTTGAATAGAAAAGGGCTGAGCGTATATCAATAGACACTTAGCTTCTCCGTTTGTATATCCAAACTAAAGCGAATATTGTGAGAACTGCCTGGATTAAGGAAAAACCTGAAACGCTACTGTCGCTTTTTCCTGTAGGTTTTGGAATCTCAACAATTGCATTTTTATCGACGGTAAAAGTCTTATCGTAGTTGGTGATGAGGTCTTTCCCCTCTAATAATACTGAAACCATATATGTTTCTTTATTTAAATTATCAGTCCAGAGAATGTTCACTGTTTTTTCCTTGTCATTTGACATGATCGAAGGGGCAGCAATCTCCCTTGTCTCCATGGTTTTCCCATCCTGTTTAAGAGTGAAAATAACTTTAGCATTCAGAGGAACCATAGACATGCTTTTTATGGTAGCACTTGCGCCTATGCCGTCACCATACACTTCGGTTATTTCGGCATCATTTCTGGCTGTGAAATTCGAGCTTGTAGTAAGGTAATATTCGGGGTTTCCATCACTGTACAGGTAAACTTTTGCCAGTCCTGTGTAGTTCTTACCCTCTTCCAGAGCCACATCCCCGTGGTGATCAAGGATAATATCTCCTTCGCTCCCTACTGATAATGGGATCTGTTCAACTCTTTTGGAATAAACAACCTGTCCACGGTTCATCAGGATATATTCTACATCAGATAGGAAAGGCTTAAAATTAGTCTGCGCATGTCTCTCGTAAGTCCTTAAGACTAGCTTGAAACCGTTGGAATTTACGCTGAACCCGTCTACGTAGATTTTTGAAAATCCGGACATTGCACTGTTATCGTTAAAAAAATTCTCTTTTTCAAGGGAACTGTTTAATGAAGCGCCCACTATAGAGGCAGTCAGCGTAATCAAGACAAGGGCTGCCACGATGTGTTTAAGCATACAGCATCTCGCCCACTTTTCGCAATGTTGATAAATCCGAAACATCCCTGTCCAGCAGCGGCAGGCGTGACCTGAACAAATCACCAAAGCGCGTCTCTATTTCTTCCATGTACCGGGCCTGCAGCTTCGCTCTTGCCGCAAGGAAGCGGTTGCCTTCTATGACCGCGGGAAGAATGCACTGGTTCACCACAAGCGCCTGGACCGGGATGCCGAGCTTGGAGAGCCCAGTTATTGCACTATTTGTTTCCTCGATGGGCAGCCGTTCAGGCAGCAGCACTAAGGTGAAAACAGTGGTCGAGTGATTCCCCAGTATACTCAAAGCTTCTTCGTAGCGCCGTTTATCCCGTTCCAGGTCTTCAAAAGCATTGCTGTCCATATTCATCATTTGAGCCAGCTTCTTGCCTTCCTGGATCTGCTTCTGCAGGAACCCTGCCCAGTCAAACGGCATGGCAAGCTCCCGTAAAGTCTTGCCAGTGGGAGCCGTATCGAAAACCATGACGTCGCTGTCCGGTTCCTCCAGAAAGGTTACGAACTGGTCAAAGGTTGCCATTTCTTCCATACATGGCGTACTGACGACATCACCGCCAAAGGTACCTGTCATCTGCCCTATCACGGAATTAAGGCGCTGCTGGAACACTCCTTTTGCATCATTCGGGTTAATGTTGAGCCCGCATAGGTTTGATACATGGCGGATTGGAACCCTGGCATCGCCCTTTATCTCCTGGTTGAACATTGCCGAGAGGCTTACAGTGGGGTCGGTAGAGACTATCGTAGTCCTGTAGCCGTGATCGGCGAACCATACCGCTGTGGCTGTGGCGACAGTCGTTTTCCCTACGCCCCCTTTGCCGCCAAAGAACAGGTACTTTGTCGCCCCTTCAGGCAACATAAGGCGCTTGAGATTTTTATTCATGGGCAACCTCCTTTATTTCCTTTGCATCCAGGGTTTGAAGAAGCGCTTTTTTTACGTCCTCGACCTTCGGCACGCCGTACGAGACAATCCTGCCATTAATCAGGACAGCCGGGAGCGGCATCCTGCCGGATTGATTGAATTCAGCTATTATTTTAGTCATTACCTCTTTGGGAACGGCCCCAAAATAGGCAGTGCTGACAGGGATCACTTTTACCTGAACTTTTACATCCGTCTCGGAAACGGCCTGCTCCACTGCATGCTTAGCCTGTTCATCGAAGGGAGCCATTCCGGGGATGCAGCAGCTTCCACTGATAATGATAACTCCTACTTCCGAATTATTCATACGAAAACTGAGCCGCACAAAAACAGCCTCCTGTTCCTAGTCTTATTAATTTTTTCAATATCTCACTCATGGTATCTGATAAAACGCCATAAAAAGAGATAGATTTTTACCCCTACATGTAGGGTTATATTTATAAGGTTGTCATTCAAATAAGCTGTTCATGAGAAAAATGACCGTGCGCGCTGCAGGCAGTGTTCTGCACTGCTGTATTTCTTTTGCCGGCATGGTGGAACGACTTGAGGTCATTTCAATTTTCAATT
>JBGPUU010000016.1:0-38266 GCA_041491305.1 Candidatus Methanoperedens sp. | reverse complement strand
TTGATTTTATTTTATCAGTATGTGAACTAATTATGATTCAAGAGAAAACAAATTATCCTACTGGTGTATTGAATTTATATTTATTCGAAAAATTTAAAGCAAATAAAGATATTTTTTCAGTTGTTAGCGCTGCAACATTTAATAGAAAGTAATTCTCTTCATACTATTTCATTTTTTCTTTAAACTCTTTCTTTCTCGAATTCTTTAAAACAACTTTCCCTTTATTAATGGATTCATTTTCATCAATTTCACTGCCACAGCTACGGCAATAAATATGTAAATCAGTTTTATTAATGCCTTCTGTTTTGACTTCCTCAAAATCCCCGCCCGTGAATTGAAGGATGTCATATTGATTTGGTTCTGTGTCAAAAAACTCGAAACCGCATTTTGGACACTTATTTTTCCCGACTATTTTCATAAACCACTCACTCCTCAAGCATATCAGCAAGATAATACATTACTTTTCCCATACTGATTTTTTTCCAAGATTTTTCTTGTTTTTTTCCATTGATGACATTTACGACTTCAATTGGAAGAAACATCTGCCTATTTTCGCAATCCTTTGACGCTTCACGCAACAGATTTACTAAATCGTTAATCTTCATCTAATCACCTAACCTGTAAGAGTCATATTAGATTAAAGATGTATAAATAATTACACTTTGATTACATATTAATTACAAGCAGATATGTAAATGAAAACAAATATTAAGAGTTAGTAGAATTCAAAGTTGAAATGGAAACAAAAGATTCAAATTCTGAGCAAGAACAAAAACTACATTACACCTCAATGGAAGAAATAACTCATAAAGATTATTTAAAATTTTTAAAAAAACACGACCATGTTGTTATAAATAATGTGAAAGTTCCCCTAAACGCACATCTCAAAATTAAAAAATTCGCCCCCTCCACCTTCACCCCCGAAACCACCACGGTCTGGAGCTTCCCCGACCGCGGCGACTGGGCTACCCACGTCGGAAACTACAGGGGCAACTGGTCGCCATACATCCCGCGCAACCTCATTCTTCGTTATACTGCGCCGGGTGAGCTTGTGCTTGACCAGATGATGGGTTCGGGCACTACGCTTGTGGAATGCAAGCTCCTGGGACGGCGCGCCGTGGGCGTGGACATCAACCCTGATGCTGTCATGGTGGCGCGCAACAGGCTGGATTTCGCGTATACGCCCCTGGATGCTGAGTACAAGGCGCCGGAGATTAAGACGTATGTCGGGGATGCGCGGTCGCTTGACCTGATAGAGAGCGAATCCATCGACCTCATCGCCACCCATCCTCCTTATGCCAGCATCATCCCCTACTCACACAACCGCGAGGGCGACTTATCTAGCGTGCATAACATCGCCGAGTTTACCGCGGAAATGAGCAGGGTCGCAGAGGAGTGCATGCGTGTCCTCAAGCCCGGGAAACACTGCGCCATCCTCATGGGTGATTCGCGGCGCAGCAAGCATTTCGTGCCCATCACGCCGCGGGTGCTCATGGGCTTTCTTGAAGCCGGGTTCATCCTGCGCGAGGATATCATCAAGCTCCAGTGGAAGATGAAAAGCACAAGGGAGAAGTGGTTCGGGAAAAAGTATGATTTTTACCTGATAGGGCATGAGCATCTGTATGTGTTCAGGAAACCGGAGGCGGAGGAGAGGACGGCGAAGTTCAGGGAGAGTATGAGGTGGTGGTAGTCATGCACCTGAAAGTTTAGAAATCCTTAAACGATTGCTGGGCATACGAGGCAACATAAGGTTTTGTAGATGGTGAAAGGCATTATAAGAGTTTCAGAGCATGCGTTAAAAAGAATTAAAGAGAGAGAAGTTGATATTGAACTTATTGAGCAAGTTTTAAAAGAGCCTCTTGAAGTGATTGATGTTAAATTTGGAAGAAAAGCAGCTTACAGGGAACTCAATGATTATTATTTAGTCGTTATTTTTGAAGAGCAGAAGGATGAAATAGTTGTAGTAACAGTATTAAAAGTAGATGACGTGAGATTGAATAGATATGGCTTCAATAGAATTTGACTCAGAAGTTAATGCGATGTATATTCGCTTTAAAAAAGGAAAAGTAGATAAATCTGAACCATTAGCTGACAATGTTATTGTTGATGTTGATAAAAACGGAAAAGCAATCGGCATTGAAATTTTACTTCCAAAGCAGGATATAAGAATATCACAGTTGGTTTCTGAAGCTTTGAAAGTAGAAGCCTGAAAAAATCCCTCAACCGGAATCTCTCAAAATTCGCCCCCACCACCTTCACCCCCGAAACCACCACGGTCTGGAGCTTCCCCGACCGCGGCGACTGGGCTACGCATGTGGGGAATTACAGGGGCAACTGGTCGCCATACATCCCGCGCAACCTTATTTTGCGCTATACCGCGCCTGGCGAGCTTGTGCTTGACCAGATGATGGGTTCGGGCACTACGCTTGTGGAATGCAAGCTCCTGGGACGGCGCGCCGTGGGCGTGGACATCAACCCCGATGCCGTCATGGTAGCGCGCAACAGGCTGGATTTCGCTTATACGCCGCTGGATGCTGACTACCAGGCGCCGGAGATTAAGACGTATGTCGGGGATGCGCGCTCGCTTGACCTGATTGAGAGCGAGTCCATCGACCTCATCGCCACCCATCCTCCCTATGCCAGCATCATCCCGTACTCGCACAACCGCGAGGGCGACTTATCTAGCGTGCATAACATCGCCGAGTTTACCGCGGAAATGAGCAGGGTCGCAGAGGAGTGCATGCGCATCCTCAAGCCCGGGAAACACTGCGCCATCCTCATGGGCGATTCGCGGCGCAGCAAGCATTTCGTGCCCATCACGCCGCGGGTGCTCATGAGCTTCCTCGAAGCCGGGTTCATTTTGAGGGAGGATATCATCAAAATGCAGTGGAAGATGAAGAGCACCAGGGAGAAGTGGTTCGGGAAGAAATATGATTTTTACCTGATAGGGCATGAGCATCTGTATGTGTTCAGGAAACAGGAGGCGGAGGAGAGGACGGCGAAGTTCAGGGAGAGCATGAAGTGGTGGTAACAAATCTGCGTTCATCTGTGTTTATCTACGGTTTCTTTTTCAATGCACGGCGCCGCCTCGGTGGGTTGTTGCGTGGGGTTATTGAGACAATGAAAACACGGGATTATCGTTAATCGTAAGCACTCTTTCGATGGTCAATCCAGTTAAGATAAACTACTTTTTCAGTCTCATTCAGTGTAAATATCAATCGGTATTTTCTTGAAATTCTTGTTGATTTCTTTCCGTGTAGCTCCCCCGAAAGCCAGCCACCGAGATGCAAAGGGTCTTCTTGCAATCGTTTCATTTTCTTATCAAGTTCAAAAAGTGCTTCCTTATTTTTCCTGATGGCTCTAAGAGATTCAATAAAAGTGGCGGTTCTTTTGACCTCCCAGGTCATATTCACAGCTCGCTGAGCATCTCTTCAACTGAAGATACTTTCTTAACTCGCCCTTCTTTAATATCAAGATCGCTTCTGCGCAGCGCTTCCATCGTTTTTGGATTACTGAGAATTTCAACCGAGTCGATTAAAGCCTCTAAATCTTCATGTGTTACCATTTTTGTTTCTATTACCTTTAGCTCATGGTATACATCTTCAATTGTAACCGTTCCTGCCATATTTTTAAAATTGATTTATATCCTTATAATGCTTGCCAAAAGAACCATGTGTTCTGTAAAAATTCGCCCCCGCCGCCTTCATCCCAGAAACCACCACAACCTTTCTCTTCCCCGACCGCGGCGACTGGGCTACCCATGTGGGGAATTACAGGGGCAACTGGTCGCCATACATCCCACGCAACCTCATTTTGCGCTATACGGCGCCGGGGGAGCTGGTGCTTGACCCATCGGGAATCCACGTATGCCAGCAGGCATACGTGTGTGCGCCCTCCCGAGGCGCGACTCGGGATGGTGGGTTCGGGCACTACGCTTGTGGAATGCAAGCTCCTGGGACGGCGCGCCGTGGGTGTGGACATCAATCCCGATGCCGTCATGGTGGCGCGCAACAGGCTGGATTTCGCTTATACGCCGCTGGATGCTGACTACCAGGCGCCGGAGATTAAGACGTATGTCGGGGATGCGCGGTCGCTTGACCTGGTTGAGAATGAGTCCATCGACCTCATCGCCACGCATCCTCCTTATGCCAGCATCATCCCGTACTCGCATAACCGCGAGGGCGATTTATCAAGCGTGCATAACATCGCCGAGTTCGCCGCGGAAATGAGCAGGGTCGCAGAGGAGTGCATGCGCGTCCTTGCGCCCGGAAAGCACTGCGCCATCCTCATGGGTGATTCGCGGCGCAGCAAGCATTTCGTGCCCATCACGCCGCGGGTGCTCATGTGCTTTCTTGAAGCCGGGTTCATCCTGCGCGAGGATATCATCAAAATGCAGTGGAAGATGAAGAGCACCAGGGAGAAGTGGTTCGGGAAAAAGTATGATTTTTATCTCATAGGGCATGAGCATCTGTATGTGTTCAGGAAGCCGGAGGCGGGGGAGAGAGTGACGAGGTTCAGGGAGAGCATGAAGTGGTGGTAGCTTCGCCTGCGAATTTTAATCCTGTCAATCCTGTTATCCTATCCATACCTGCATGAGTTCGTACGAGTTCGTATCAGTTCGCTGTTGATTTTTTTCTTTGGGACGGCGCCGCCCTTCGGGCGTGTTGCTGCATGGGTTCTATTGAAACAAGAAAATATAGGGCGTCAAGGAGCCAAAGAACGGCAATAAGCAGATGCGGAGCAACAAATCTGCGTTCATCTGCGTTTATCTGCGGTTCGTTATTTTTAGGTCTATGTCAAGTTTGTTTTATAGATTCTCCTTTTGTCAATTTACCCTGTCGCAGATACCATGATAATTCTGCAACTATTAAATATCCTTATCGCGTAAATAGTATTGATAATCGTGGCTGCAACTAATGAAGATATTTACAGAGAACTCAAGCTTTTAAGAACCGAAATAAGAGATTTGAAGAGCCTGCTGGTTCCCGAAGTTGAGCCGGAAGAAGATGAGCTTGAAGCCGTCAGGGAAGGCGAAAAAGAATACAAAGCGGGAAAATATGTAGATTGGAGCTAACCCTCAGGCTTTAATTCCGGCTTGGGTTCCACGTCATATTCATCATAAATCTCCCCCACCAGCTCCTCCAATATATCCTCGATAGAAACCAGCCCGATAACCTTCATGTTATTATCCACGACAATTGAAATATTCATTTTCTTTTGCTGTAGTTCCTTCAGGATTACAGAAATCTCTCTTCCAGCCTTCACAACCAGAAGCGGGCGAAGAACCTGGAACACCTTGATCTTCCCGAGTTCATAGTCCCGAAACTTCAGTAAATCCTTCGCATAAATCATACCTACAATATTATCGAAATCTCCCCTGTACACAGGCAATCTTGAATGCCCGGACTTATTAATCAAATCAAGCGCTTTGTCAAGTGTTTCCGATTCCTCGATGCATACGATTTTTTCCCTTGGCGTCATGACGCCGTGCGCCTTTCCGTTGGTAAACTCAAAGACTTTGTGTATCAGCTCCCTCTCGTGTTTTTCAATAGTCCCTTCTTTTTCCCCGACCTTCACCATCATCTTGATCATTTCCTCTGTAACGAAGGGATGCTTTACCCGCTCCTTCCCGCCGGTAAGCCCTATAAGGAAATTGACAATCATTGTAAAGAACCAGACAACAGGTCTCAGGATATCAATAAAAATTACTATCGGGTTTGCGATATGCATGGCTATATATTCAGCGTTCCTCGATGCAAGCGTCTTTGGGAAAATTTCACCGAATATAAGAATAAACAGGGTCATTACGCCTGTGGCTATCGCAATTCCAGATTGCCCGAAAAATCTCAATGCGGCATCCGTAGCCAGTACCGAAGCACTAATATTGACGATATTATTGCCGACCAGGATAGCTGTAAGGAACTGTTCCGGGTTTTCAAGTAATCTTGAGACTATTTTTGCGTTTTTATTCCCGGTTTCCGAAAGGTGCCTTATCCTTATCTTGCCCACTGAAAGAAGCGCTGTCTCCGAAAGCGAGAAAAAGGCAGAAAATACAATCAGTACTGATATGATTATTATTTCAATAGTAATCCATGAATCCATTGGATATTTGATCAATTCTTATAATATCGGTAAGGTTAAAAATTTAACTGCAAATGTAAATATATAAACCCAACCTTATCGATATTCATGCTCGTCCTCGCAGAATTCGAATTCGATGCCGGAAGTAAATCCGGGATAATCTATGAAGCATTGCTCCCCGAACTTTCCGAGGATTACCAGAGGACAAAAACAACCCTTACGCTGAAGGCTGATTCGCTTATCCTGAATGTCGAGGCAAACGACCTCGTATCGATGAGGGCTGCCCTTAATGGGTGGCTTCGGCTTATTAAAATCACGTATGAGATGTGTTCTCTTTGAATACACAAGTTATAAGTTAATGTTGTGCAATACTACACCAGATTTATAGGTGAATTAAATGAGTTCAGAATTACCCCCGCAAATTCAAAACCAGATAGCCCAGCTGCAGCAGATTCAGCAGCAGGCCCAGGCGCTCGCAGTCCAGAAAAATCAGGTCGAAATCAATTTGAAAGAGACAGAACTGGCTCTTTCGGAACTTGAAAAACTTGAAGATGATGCCGTGGTTTACAGGGCTATCGGCGATTTGATGATAAAAACCGGACGTGACAAGACAAAGGAAGCTCTTGTGGAGAAAAAAGATACTCTTAGCTTACGCGTTCAGACCCTCGTTCGCCAGGAAGAACGCATCCAGAAGCGGTTCCAGCAATTGCAGGAGCAGCTCAAACAGGCAATCGGTACTCCGGCCGCCCAGTAGGTATGGAGTTAGACGAATCGGAATTCTATAATCAACTGCTGGATTACAACAACATTCTTTATTTATGCCACAGGAATGCCGACCCTGACGCACTGGGAAGCGCATTTGCGTTAAAAGAAGCAGTCGGAGGCACAATCGGCGTCGTTGAGGGATGCGACAGGGTAGCGTCCCAGATTGCCGGGCAGTTGAATATCGAATTTGTTAACGAACCCAAAGGGGATTTTGACCTTGTTGTAGTGGTGGATACGTCCACGCCTGCACAATTGAACGATTATCCATTAAAAACATATGCCGTTATCGACCATCATGCAACAACATCGCTGAATGAAAAAGCGGCATTTTATCTTCACAGGAACAAGAGTTCAACAGCCGAGATTGTTCTTGAAGTTTTAAAGTCCATGGGGGCACCGATTATGAGGCGGGCTGCGTTCGCCCTGATTTCAGGCATTATTACAGACACAGGAAATTTCAGGCACGCGACATCTGATTCGTTCAAGGCTGTAGCCGAACTGATTGAATTAAGCGGTATCGAATACAGTGAAGTGATGGACATGCTCTCGTCAGTCCCCCAGGATGTTTCCATGAGGATTGCATTCTTAAAAGCTGCCCAGCGCGCTGTGATTGAAAGGGTTGACGACTGGATTATCGTCACCTCGCGGGTCAGTTCGTTTGGCGGGGCTGCGGCTTCGGGTTTAATTTCAATCGGGGCGGATGTCGTATTTGTGGCGTCTAAACAGGATGATGTGGTCAAGGTGAGCGCCCGTGCAAGGAGAGAAGCCCAGAATGGGGGTGTGAATCTTGCAAAATTGATGGAAGATATCAGCGTAAAATTCAACGGGACAGGGGGCGGGCACGAAGGCGCGGCCGGGATGGATGTGCGCGGGGAAACGGAAAACGTGCTGGCTGCCTGCGTGGATTATGTCAAAAATTCACTTAAGAAAATCCCTGAGCCCGGCGCTGTTTGAAAAAATAAATGAGAGAGCCTTTCATGTCAAAGTAATGCCAGTAGCTTCTTGATATACTTCATTATATTTGCTTTCTCTGAGGGGGCTATGTATGCACCTTCAGCAGTGTACCGCTCCTGGGCGCTTTCCTGCCTTATTTCATCCAGAAGGGAACCATATTCAGTATAGGTCAAATATATGAGAGGCTCTTTAACAAGGTCGTCTCCTTGCTCATATTTTTGGAATAAAAGAGGCCATATCGCTTTACCCTGTTCCTTGCTGTAGTTTAGAAATTCCTCATATTGCCTGGATTGAGTAAATATTCTTGGGTTACTGTAAAGGCTTAGATTTGGGTCATCCCAGGTTTCTTTCCAAGCTCCGTATTTGGTATTGAATTCCTGCTTGACTTCCTCCGGGATATTCTCTATCAAACTCGATTGTTTGGCTTTTTCATCTACTGATAATTCAACTTTTTCTATTATTGTCAGACCGCCACGTTCTTCTTTCGTTTTCTCTTCATTGATACATCCGCTAAAAATAATTCCTATTACTGAAAATGCTGTAATTAGTAAAAATTTTGGACTCATCAGTTATATTTTATATTTGAAAAAAATTAAATTTTATCCCTTAAAAGCTGGTTGATTGCAGCCACCAGCGCTTCCACCGATGCCATTACAATATCCTCGTTCGTGGCGCGCGCTGAAACCGCCCTTCCTTTTTCATCCTCAACGCCTATTATTACTTCTGCAAGGGCATCCGAACCGCCAGTTATAGCCTCTATCCTGAAATCGCGCAATTTGACATTATAGTCCCCGAGGAGACTTGTTACCGTATTGAGCGCTGCATCTACCGGTCCTACGCCGATATGAGCCCCTATACGCTCCTTCCCGTTCACAATCGCTTTTACGGTTGCGGTCGGGGTTATTATATTGCCGGTCATGACCGACACTTCCTTCAGGATGATAGCCTGCTCGCCTTTTGGGGTGCTGCCCATTATTGATTCTGCAATCGCATACAGGTCGGCATCAGTAACGCGTTTTCCCTTGTCCCCTACATCTTTCAGGCGCTTCATTATGGCGTTTAGCTGGTCGTCCGTGGGATGGAGGCCGGCGAATTCAAGAGACTGTTTTACTGCATGTTTGCCTGCGTGTTTACCGAGTACGATGCGCCTCCTGTGACCCACCATCTCAGGCGTCATGACACCAGGCTCAAAGGTATCGGTCCTCACAAGGACGCCGTGAGTATGAATGCCTGACTCGTGGGCAAATGCGTTTTCCCCTACAACCGGCATTGTCGGAGGCATACGGACTTTGGTCAGCCTTTCTACCAGATGCGAGGTCTCAACCAGATACTCGGTTTTGATGTTTGTCTTTGCGCCGTACAGGGAGTGCAATCCCATAACGGTTTCTGCGAGGTCGGCATTTCCTGCGCGTTCCCCGAGACCGTTTATCGTGACCTGCACCTGGCTTGCACCTGCTTCGACAGCGGCAAGGCTGTTCGCTACCGCAAGTCCGAAATCGTTGTGACAGTGCACATCAATCGGTATTTTCACGTTTGAGGCAATTTCACCGATGAGTTTAATCATAGCTGAAGGCACGCACACGCCTACAGTATCCGGAACATTAATAATATCGCAATGCGCGGATTCCACGCCTTTATATATATCGAGCAGGTAGTCAATATCTGTCCTTGTGGCATCCATTGCAGAGAACATGCATTTAACTCCGTGGTCTTTTATGTATTCCACCGCGTCTATCGCCATTTTATAAACTTCATCCCTGCTCTTTTTTAGGGTGCTTATCCGCTGGACATCGGACGTGGAGACGAACGTATGCACCATGTCCACATCACAGTCAAGGCACGTATCTATATCCGATTTGATGACACGTGCCAGTCCGCATATTTGTAAATCCAGCCCGGAGCCTGCTATCCTTTTAACTGATGCCTTTTCTCCGTCTGAAGACATAGGGAAACCGGCTTCAATGATATCAACACCCAGTTTATCGAGCTGCTGCGCAATGAGGAGTTTCTCATCGTGGGTAAGCGATACCCCGGGAGTCTGTTCCCCGTCGCGAAGTGTGGTATCAAAAATACTTATTTTTTTGTTCCTGAGCGATTCAATTGTGTAAAAGACGATCCCTCACGTTTATCATGGTTATCGTATCTCAATAGCGTTTTATTGTATAAAGGCTTTTTCTATGGTTGTCCAAATGATATTATTATATTATACTATTTAACCGTCGAATTGTAGAAAAGTATATATATTATAAAAGAAGATTTTTAGAATAACCCAGAGGCATTATGATGGAGTCGCTACAACTTAGAATAAAAAGACGCCTTGAGACATATCTGGAGCTTGATATCTATGGTATCAGGAAATCTATAATAGATATATTGCTCAAATTTAAAAAAGTGACAGTAGACATGCTTTACAATGAACTCAGCCGGAAATTCAAAATTTCCTATAGCGCTGTCGGTTCAACATTGGGATATATACATTCCAAACTCGGGATTCTTCATGCATATAAGGAATCCTATAAAACACCGATTGTGTATTCATTGAAAGAGGAATATGTAGATATAATAAAAAATGCAATGAATAAAAGCGTTAATCCATCATAGAATTAATTTCGTTATTTAGTTCTATGAACCTGCGGATTGTTTTTTCATCAAGCCTTTTTTTCCTTAAATTTTTGACCATCTCATCCGGAGTCCCTATAATATTTCCGAAAACAAGATTATCCGCGTGCGCGACTATTTTCTCTTCAATCGTAACAGGCATATAATCTTTTTTGGGAAGTCCAAGTCCCACCGCTTCTTCTTTCGGGATT
Organism: Candidatus Methanoperedens sp.; assembly: GCA_041491305.1. Taxonomy (GTDB): domain Archaea; phylum Halobacteriota; class Methanosarcinia; order Methanosarcinales; family Methanoperedenaceae; genus Methanoperedens. The sequence goes on along the minus strand of JBGPUU010000016.1, from coordinate 27,656 downwards.
CCGGCGCCTATATGCCGTTCTATGATATTCACTAATTTATCATCCAGCCCATTTTCTACCGCTATCGCCGCGCCTGCAACCGCGTGTCCTATACCATGCGTTTTTGACCTCCCGATGTCATGAAGCAGTCCCCCCAGATAGACTACATCAACATCTATGTTTATTGACTGCCCTTTTTTCCCAGTGTTTTTCCTGATATTAATTGCGATTTGCCTGGCATATTCAGCCACAGTCTTGCAGTGCTCTATCACACCGGGGGAACACCCTGAACTTATAAGAAGCGCTATGGCGTCTTTTTCATTCAGGTTTTGACGGGAATCGCTCATTTAAACTGAAGCGCTTGAAATCGTTTCTTCAAGCTGGTTGATTCTTTGTTTCAGGGCTTTAATAACTGGTTCATTTTCCTGGTATTTCAACTCCCCGCCGCAGATTGGGCATCTGAATTCCAGTTCGGCCGCCGTTTCAAAAAGAAATCGCCCGTCCTGTTTTTCGCATACATAAAATATTTTATCATTCTCAAATTCAAGTTTTGTCTTGAGATTTTTCAGAAGTTTTTTGGATTCAAGCTCAAGCTGGTTGTTTAAATTTGACAGGTCAAGCTGCCATAAATAAGTCAGCCATCCGCTGTCTGTGTCCCTTTCCCTGCGATAGATTGCTAGCCTGTTCTCATATAGAATGAATAGCGTACGCCTTACAATATTCAATAATACGCCCGTCGCCTGGGCGATTTTTTCATCAGTGACTTCCCCTTCGGGCATATTCGCCACAACTTTAAACCCTTCTTCCCCGACGAGATTTATGAGATAGCCTTTAATAACCGGATCATCTAAATTAACCAAAAATATCACCATCTTATTGTTGTTTTTATATGACTTTAAACTTCCGTCCTGTATATAGTTCGAATGTTTTGGCCTATAATGGTCTATTCATTTTTATATTCTTCCACTGGCATTCAATTATTTTATTCGTATTTATACGAACCAAAATCCTTAATATGCCGCACCGCGTTTACATCAATTGTAAAATATGACACGTTGTGCGAGAAGAAAAACGGAAGACAGATTGCACTGCACATTCAGTGCGATAATCGACATCCTTGAGATGGAATACCTCAGGGAACCGACAACACAGGAAGTAAACAACCTGATATTTGCGATAGGTGACCGTGCTGTTATTAACAAATAGGAGAATAAAATGTTAAATACTGCCGCAACCGTAGAAAAACCCATCTGCTTAATCGGAACAAACGAAAAACAATAATATTATTCATTTTTGGAGGTTATAAGTAACACTATTAATAATGAAGCTACGCATCGTTATAAATCGAAATGTTTAAAACCAATTATACCCTCTTATTAAAAAAAACGTTATAAACCCCAAATAAACGTTGGTTGGTACAAACGAGTAACGTACAATCCTGTTATCAGTGCGGTAAATGCACATCTATTTGCCCGATGCGCCGAGTTTCAAAGACTTCGCCGCGCAGTTCTATTTATAATTCCAACGTGTACGGGCTTGAAAGCAAGGATATATGGACGTGCCTTACATGCGGATTATGCCCCCAGGAATGCCCGCAGCAGGTGGATTTCCTAAGCTTCATAAAAGAAGAACGCGAGGGGGGACAGGCGCTTGATGTTGCGCATCTTGGCGTTTTCACCGAGCTTGCTGAACTGGGTTCAAAGCTAAACGGGAGAAAAATCGAGAAAAACACAGATTCAAAATACGGCTATTTCCCGGGGTGCGTGGACTCGCTGGGGTTGTTCTTGCATGATGTCAAAACAGATTTCGGGGAGATTACTACATCATCCCTTAAACTCCTCGATAAACTCGGCATCAAACCCCAGGTAATGCAGATGAAATGCTGCGGCCATGATGTACTCTGGCAGGGAAAAAAGGATGTTTTTGACAGGCTCAAAAATTATAATATTAATTATCTCAAGGAGACCGGAATCGATACCCTCATAACAAGCTGCGCCGAATGCTACCGCACCTTTTCAAAAGATTACGGGCTTGGGATAAAAGTTATTCATATCTCCGAGCTTCTTGATAAACTCGGATTGAAGATAAACTCTGAAGTAACGTACCATGACCCGTGCAGGCTCGGAAGACACATGGGCGTTTACGATGCGCCGCGAAAGGCTCTTACTTCCAACGGCGCCTTATTAAAAGAGATGGAACATTCAAAAGATAAAGCCCTGTGCTGCGGCGTCAGCAGTTTCATGAACTGCAACGAGCAGACAAAAGCCCTGCGCATAGCGAGGATGGATGAGGCGCAGGCGACAGGAGCAAAGACGCTGATAACAACCTGTTCAAAATGCCTTGCACATTTTAACTGCCTGAAGAGTGAAAAAGACGCAGTAAAGAAATATGATTTAGATGTTGTTGATCTCACAGTATTCCTTGCACGGCAACTGGAGGCGGGCAAATGATTAAAACAAGCGAGCTTGACCCGAATTTTAAATATGAGATAGCGAATGAACCAGGCGGCGAAAATATTAAAAGCTGCTTTAACTGCACCGGCTGTACAGTAGGCTGCCCTGTCACAGAAATTGATAAAGGTTACAACCCTCGCAAGATAATCAGGAAAGCGCTCCTTGGGATGCGCAACGAAGTCCTGACCGATGACTCGCTGTGGCTCTGTGCTTCCTGCTACATCTGCTATGAGCGCTGCCCTCAGGACGTGAAAATAACCGAGGTCATGGGCGCGATTAGAGCCATTGCCCAGCGTGAGGCAAAAGCAGGAAAAATAAAGCTCAACAATCCAAAACCGCTTTTTGATAATCTTTTTATTGACTCAGTGAAGAAGAACGGCAAATGGTATGAGGCCGGAGTAAGCGGAATGTTCATGCTCAAAACAAAAGGCATCGGCGGAGTTATCGGTTATGCCCCGATGGGAATAGAATTGTTCAAGAAAGGAAAATTAAGCATCCTGCCTCATAAAATCAAAGGCACCGACCAGCTAAAGAGAATCTTTGAAGAGGTGGAGAAATGAAGCTTGCGTATTATCCGGGCTGCACCCTGCACGGCACTGCGCGGGAGTACGACGCTTCCACAAAAGCGGTAAGCAAAGCCGCAGGTATCGAGCTTACCGAGATAGAGGACTGGAACTGCTGCGGTGCGCTTGAGGCTATTTTCGATAAGGAATTATCCATGGGACTTTCTGCAAGGAATAACATGCAGGCTCAAAAGACAGGGCTTGACCTTGTGGTTCCGTGTAGCATCTGCTCACATAATCTTTCAAGGGCCGATAAAGCCATGAAAACCGACGATGCTTTCAGGGCGAAGATAGAAAAGGCGCTCGGGGAGAAATATAATGGGGTTAAAATCAAGCACCTTCTTGATGTCATGGTAAACGATGTCGGGACTGAGGCATTAGCCAAAAAATTCATAAAACCATTAAAAGGCATTAAAGCCGTGCCATACTACGGTTGCCTGCTTGTCCGCCCTTCCGAAGTATCCAAATTCGATAACCCGGAAAATCCTACATCTCTTGATAATCTTATAAAAGCCACAGGCGCAGAATGTCTTCCTTTTACCCAGAAGACAAAATGCTGCGGCGGGAATCTCCTGATGAGCAAACAGGATTACGCGTTCATACTTACAAAGAAACTATTCGACGAGGCAAAAACAGCGGGTGCAAACTGCATTGTTGTCGCCTGCCCAATGTGCCACATGCTGCTTGACGGCCAGCAGTCGATGGTGGAGAAGGCACATAATACCGTTATCGGATTACCAATACTTTATTTCACACAGCTTATCGGTCTTGCGATGGGATTGAGCGAGAAAGAGCTTGAGCTTGATAAGAACATGGTTTCACCTAAAACTCTTATAGAATCTATAGGCAAACAGGAAGAAAAGAAAACAGAGGCTAAAATCGAGGCCAAAATTGAAAATAAAGTAGAACCGAAAGCAGAAGAAGAGGTGACTAAATGAAAGGCTCTGTAGCAGTTGTCGGAGGCGGCATAGCAGGGATACAGGCAGCCCTTGACCTTGCAGATAGCGGATTCAAGACATATCTTATAGAATCAAGACCAAGCATAGGCGGAACAATGTCGCAACTGGATAAGACCTTCCCGACCAATGACTGCGCCATGTGCATCCTGTCGCCGAAACTCGTGGAAACCGGGAGGCATCCGAATATTGAGTTGCTCTCATACAGCGATGTCAAATCCATAACAGGCAAAGCCGGGGATTTCAAAGTAAAAGTTGTTAAAAAAGCGCGGTACGTGGACGAGACGAAATGTACCGGGTGCGGCACCTGCACAGAGAAATGCCCGACAAAGGTACTGGACGAATACAATGCAGGAATGAGCAAACGCAAAGCCATCTACATACCTTTTGCCCAGGCAATCCCCAGGGTTGCGACTATCGATGCTTCAAAATGCATATATCTCACAAAAGGCAAATGCGGCGTGTGCAAGAAGGTATGCGGACCAAAAGCAGTGGATTATGAGCAGAAAGACAAAGAAATCGAGCTTGATGTCGGTTCTGTCGTTCTTGCGACCGGCTTTAAGCCTTTTGACCCTTCTGAGCTTAAGCAGTACAGGTTTGACCATCCTGATGTCATCACCTCGCTTCAGTTCGAGCGCCTGCTGAGTGCAAGCGGTCCGACACAGGGGCATGTGACGAAACAGTCTGATGGCAAAGTCCCGAAAAAAATCGCTTTTATCCAGTGCATTGGCTCGCGCAATCCGCGAATCAACAGGAAACACTGCTCCTCGGTGTGCTGCATGTATGCCACAAAAGAATCAATAATTGCGAAAGAACATGATTCTGATCTTGATATTACCATATTCCACATAGACATCCGCGCATTCGGCAAGAATTTTGAGGAATTCTATAACCGCGCGCAGAGGGAGTATGGCATCAAATACATCAACTCCCGGCCGCCTGAGGTCATTGTGGATGCAAAGAACGCTCTCTCGTTAAAATACGAGGATTTCAATGCCGGAGAGCTTAAAACCGAAACCTTTGATATGGTCGTTCTCTCGATAGGTCTTGACCCTTCAGATTCCACAAAAGCTCTTGCAAACTCCTCAGGAATCGCTCTTGATAATTTCGGGAATATCGCCACTAACATGGGGAACCCGGTCGAAACCAGCGTTCCCGGCATTTATGTTTGCGGTGTCGCCCAGGGACCAAAGGATATTCCCGACACAGTGGCGCAGGCAAGCGCTGCTGCAGCAAAGGCTGCCGCACTTTTATCTGCGGAGCGCGGCACTATGATAAAAGAGAGGAAATTCCCTGAGGAAAAGCCACTCTCGCCAGAGCCGCGCATCGGTGTATTCGTATGCCACTGCGGGATTAACATAGGCAGCGTGGTCAACGTCCCGAACGTAGTGGAGTATGCAAAGACACTGCCCGGCGTGGCGCATGCGCAGGAAATGCTGTATGCATGTTCCTCTGATTCGCAAGTCACGATAAAAGATGCTATTACCAAAAATGACCTGAACCGCGTAGTTGTTGCATCATGCACGCCGCGCACACATGAGCCCCTGTTCCAGAATACCTGCCGCGAAGCAGGGCTTAATCCTTATCTTTTCGAACTTGCCAATATCCGCGAACACTGTTCCTGGGTGCACATGAAGGAAAAGGAAAAAGCCACCGAAAAGGCAAAGGGTGTAGTGCAGATGGCTGTGGCAAAATCAGCTCTTTTCCAGCCTTTATACAAGCAAAAAGTATCTCTTATCAACAAGGCGCTGGTGCTCGGAGGCGGCGTTGCCGGCATGACCGCGGCGCTTGATATTGCAAATAATGGTTATAGCGTTACGCTCGTCGAGAAGGAAGCGGAACTTGGCGGAATGCTTAAGGAAATGACAGAATTGTACGACGGAAAGAAGCCATCCGATGTATTAAAAGAACTCATCCGGAAGGTTAATGAGAATAAGAATATCGTAGTCGTAAATGAGGCGAAACTCATTAAGGTCGAAGGCTATCTTGGCAACTTTAAGGGAATCATCCAGGCAAAAGGAAAGGAGATGGCTGTGGATTTCGGCGCTGCTGTGGTAGCAACGGGCGCACGGAACTTTGAGCCTGCCGGATTGTTTAACTACGGAAAAGACTCCCGCGTAGTTACGCAGGCACAGCTTGAGAAAATGCTCGGCAATGCTATCAGTGCAAAGAATATCACGATGATACAGTGCGTTGGAGCCCGCAACAAAGAGCGGGAGTATTGCGGTCGAACATGTTGCATCGATGCGGTAAAGAATGCTGTAAGGATTAAAAAAGCGAACCAAAGTGCCAACGTCTATGTCCTGTACCGCGACATGAGAACGTATGGGGTCATGGAAAGGCTTTACGAAGAAGCCAGGGACCTCGGTGTAATATTCATCAAATACGATGCCGAGAAACCGCCCGCAGTTCAGGATGGGGCTGTAACGGTTCACGATTCCATGCTCAATGAAGACATTGAAATCGCATCAGACCTCGTGGTGCTGAGCACTCCTTTAGTGGCAGGGGAGAACGAGGAAATCAACCAGTTGTTCAAGATACCTCTTGATAAGAACAAATTCTTCCTCGAAGCGCATCCCAAACTCAGACCAGTGGATTTTGCCACGGACGGTGTGTTCCTGTGCGGAAGCGCGCAGGCGCCCAAGCTTCTGGATGAGGCAATATCGCAGGCAAGCGCGGCTGCCTCCCGTGCATGTACCATCTTATCCCGTAAATTCATAGAAACAGAAGGCGCGGTCTCGGTAGTCAACGAAGCCAAATGCATAGGCTGCGGAACGTGCGTTACCGTCTGTCCGTACAATGCGCCGTCCCTGCAGGATGTAAGTGTGAAGGCTGAAGAAGTAATCTACACTGCAAAGAAGTCGCGCATCAACGCTGCTGCATGCAAGGGATGCGGTTCGTGCGCTGCCGGATGTCCTGCAGGAGCCATAACTGCGCAGCATTTCTCATCAAAAGAGATAGGCGAGGCGATAGATGCTTTTGATAAAGGTGTTCGGAGCATTTCAATAGAGAAAGGCGTCGTGGAGGTGACGGTATGAGCGCGGAAGTGGCTGCAGAAATACCAAAAGGGAATGGATGGGAGCCAAATATTCTTGCGTTCTGCTGCAACTGGTGTTCGTATGCAGGGGCTGACCTTGCGGGAGTGAGCCGTTTCCAGTATCCTCCGACAGTCAAGATTTTGAGGGTCATGTGTTCAAGCAGGGTTGAACCATCGTTCATCCTGAAAGCATTAAATGACGGAGCAGACGGTGTTCTGATAGCAGGCTGCCACATAGGCGACTGCCACTACATCGACGGCAACAGGAATGCCGAGGTCAGGATTAATAATACAAAGAAAGCGCTGGCAAAACTGGGATTTGATAAGAGGCTTCGGCTTGAGTGGATATCAGCCAGTGAAGGATTGCGATTCTCAGAAGTTATTCGAGATTTTACAGAAGAGATTACAAAATTGGGTCAAAACCCGGTCAAAACAAAAATAGAACCGCAGATAAACGCAGATGAACGCAGATTAAATTCATCGGCTTTTAAACCTGCGGCTAATGTTCAAGGAAGTGAAGATAAATGAGTGCTGTTGAATCAAAGGTTGATCAGGAAGAAAAACGGGTCGGCGTGTTTGTATGCGAATGTGGCGTGAATATCGGAGGCGTGGTTAACACAAAGGCAGTGGCTGAATATATCGGAACTTTGCCAGGCGTGAAAGTAACCTCAGTGAATAAATTCACATGCTCTGACTCAGGCCAGGCTGATATTCAGTCGAAAATAAAAGAACATAATCTCAACCGCGTTGTAGTAGCGGCTTGTTCGCCAAAGACCCATGAACCAACATTCCGTGCGTGCATCGAGCAGATGGGACTCAACCAGTACTTCCTTGAATTCGTAAATATCAGAGACCACTGCTCATGGATACACATGTGGGAGAAGGAGAAAGCCACCGAGAAGGCAAAAGACCTTATCCGCATGGGAGTTGAGCGCGCAAAGCTGCTTGAACCGCTTCAGGCAAGCGAAGTCCCAGTGACTGATAAGGCGCTTGTTGTAGGCGCCGGGGTTGCAGGAATGCAGGCTGCACTTGACCTTGCAGATATGGGTTTCCAGGTCTATCTTGTTGAGAAGGAACCCTCAATCGGGGGCAGGATGGCAAGGTTTGACAAGGTATTCCCCACGAACGATTGCTCTATTTGTATCCTCGGACCGAAGATGGTGGAAGTTGCAAGGAACAAGAATATCAAAATAATGAGTTATTCTGAAGTGAAAGCCGTTGAGGGATATGTGGGCAACTTTAACGTTAAAGTGGAGCATAAACCCAGATATCTTGATGTTGCCAAATGTACTGGCTGCGCCAAATGCAGCGAAGTCTGCCCTGTTGAGGTGCCATACGATTTCAATGAAGGATTTGGCACACGTAAGGCAATATATGTCCCGTTCCCGCAGGCTGTGCCGCTTCGTGCCGTTCTTGACAAAGAGAACTGCATCAACTGCAAGGCATGTGCCAAGGCGTGCGCAAGCGGGGCAATAAACTATGATATGCAGCCTTCATTTACTGATCTCAATGTTGGTGTCATCATCGGCGCTGTGGGTTTTAAGACATACGATCCTGAGCCAAGGCATGATTTCGGATACGGTTTATATGATAATATCATTACAGCGATGGAATTTGAGCGTCTTCTGAATGCCGCAGGTCCCACAGGCGGGCATGTAGTGAGGCCATCGGACTGCAAAGAACCAATACGCGTTGGATTTGTGAACTGCGTCGGGTCGCGAGATAAGAACACCAACATTTACTGCTCAGGCGTATGCTGCATGTACACGATCAAGAATGCGCAGCTCCTTAAAGAGAAGCGACCTGAAACTGACCATACAATAATGTATATGGATATCAGGACGACTTTCAGGGGATATGAGGAATCATACAACAGGTCGCGAAACCTTGGCGTTAAATTCCTTCGTGGAAGACCTGTGGAAGTGAAAGAAGACCCTGTTACCAAGAATATCAGGGTGCGGGTTGAGGATACACTCGCCGGTGAAATAAGGAACCTTGAATTCGATCTTCTGGTGCTTGCTACAGGCATAGTCCCGAATGAAGGAATTAACCAGATACAGCAGTTATTGAAATTATCAAAAGCTGCGGACGGTTTGCTGATGGAGGCGCATCCTAAATTGAAACCTGTTGATACGACTATCGATGGCGTATTCCTGGCTGGCTGCGCTTCAGGACCCAAGGATATTCCATATGCGGTTTCCCAGGGAAGCGCATGTGCAAGCCGCGCAACCATTCTACTGAAAAACAAAAAGGCAATAACAGAAGGTATAACCGCAGTTGTCAATCCTGATGTTTGTGTGGGATGTCAGGTTTGCATACCCATGTGCCCGTTCCAGGCTATTAAGATGGATGAAAAAGCAGGAAAGGCAAATGTGGTGAAAGCCCTGTGCAAAGGATGCGGTACATGCGTTACAGCCTGCCCGACAGGTGCGCTTGAGCAGAGCCACTTCAAGAATAACCAGGTGCTTGCCCAGGTCAAGAATGTATTTAAGTTCCAGGAGGTAGCGGCATGAGCGCAGAAGCTGTTGCGGCTCAGCCTGCTCCTAATGGCTGGGAACCCAAAATCGTGGCGTTCTGCTGTAACTGGTGTTCATATGGAGGCGCTGACAGCGCAGGCATGGGAAGATTCCAGCAGCCGGCATCGACAAGAATCATACGCGTCATGTGCTCAGGACGAATAGACCCGCTGCATGTGTTCAATGCGTTCCTTGAAGGCGCTGATGCTGTCCTTGTAACGGGATGCCATATCGGCGACTGCCATTATGTTAACGGTAATGATAAGACAAAAATAAAATACAAATACCTTGAAAACGTTGCGCGTGAGCTTGGTCTTGAAAAAGAGAGACTTCAGCTTAACTGGATATCGGCAAGCGAGGGCGAGAGGTTCGCAAATTTTATCCGGGATGTCACCGAGCAGATAAAGAAACTTGGACCCAGTCCCTTGAAACCTGAGGGGGTGGCGTAATGCAGAAAGGCGAAATGTTCGTTGGCTGGTCATTGAAAGAGGATGTCAGGAAGCGAGGCGGTTCAGGCGGTCTTGTTACGTCAGTACTTGCGGCGGCGCTTGATAAGAAATTAGTTGATGCCGTCGTGGTACTAAAGAAAATAAACGAGTTTGAAGCTGTGCCGGTAATAACCTCTGATGTAAATGAAGTTCTCAAGTCTGCAGGCTCTTTGCACTCAGTCCCGAGCAACTTTGCAAAACTCATCGCCTATAAGGACCTGAAAGTGGCTCTTCCGGCGAAAGGCTGTGATGTGCGCGGGGTTATCGAGCAGAGCAAGCGCAATGCCGTAAATCTTGATAATACTTTTATAATCGGTCTTAACTGCGGCGGGTCAATGCATCCTGTTGTAACGCGTGAGATGCTTGAAGTGATGTATAAAATCAAGCCAGAAGATGTACATGGCGAAGAGATCGAGAAGGGAAAACTAATATTTGAAACAAAAGATGGAAAAGAGAACGCTATTACCATCGACGAGCTTGAAGAAAAGGGATACGGAAGGCGCGAAAGCTGCCGGTATTGCACGATCAAGATACCGAATAATGCAGACCTTGCTTGCGGGAACTGGGGCGTGACTGGCGACCTCGTTGGCAAAGCCACTTTTGTAGAGATCAATTCAGAAAAAGGCGCAAAACTCCTTCAGAATGCCATTGATGCAGGATATGTGCAGGTACAGAAACCCGATGAAAAAGGGATTGCAATGCGCGCCAAGATAAAAGGCGTGATGGAAGACCTTGGAAAGAAATGGAAAGGCAAGGTCTTTGTTCCGATCGAGAATGGAAGGCTTGAATATTTCAGGAAAGAGCTTGAGAACTGCATCGACTGCGGCGCCTGCAAAGCAGTGTGCCCCACATGCTCATGCGGTGATGTTTCAAAATGCACCGAATTCCACTTCCGCGGAGATGCTTACAAGATGTCGATGTATCATCTGGTGCGCTTTTTGCACCTTGCAGATTCATGTATCGGGTGCGGGCAGTGCAGCGATGTATGCCCTGTCGATATTCCGCTAACAAGATTGTATAGACGCTTCGCAAATCCTGTGCAGGAGCAGTTGAAGTATGAGCCTGGCATGGATATGCGAAAACCGCCGTATTTTGAGGTGAAGTTAAATGAGTGAAAATCATCAATTCAATGAAGACAAATCGCAGCTAAATGCCGATAAACGCAGAAGCGGGTTGGATTTATTTGGTTCATTGGGAAATTCTTCAGGGTTAACTCCTCTGAGTTTTGATGCTGATGTTACCACAGAGCGCACAGAGAACACAGAGATACTGAAAAATTCTTCAGGATTATCACCACTTCGTCCCTTTGGCGAGATACACAAAAAGAATATGAAGAGCGATTATTCGGGTGAAGGATTATCAACCTCTGACGGCACAGATATATTGGGAAATTCATCAGGATTAACTACTTTGCATTCTGGTAGTGAGAATTTCAAAAGACGGGTGATTGAATGAGTGAAAATGTTTATTCAACCATCTGCCCTGGCTGCAATTTCGGCTGCGGATTATATATTCGGGAGAACGGGAAATCTGAAGTGGATTTCAGGAAATCCTCTCCTGCCAATGCCGGAAAGCTTTGCAGGTTCGGGATGAGCCTCTCCCGCCTCTATACACCTGTCAAGTCGATGGTGGACGGAAAGGAAACCTCGCTTGAAGAAGCAGCAAAGGAAGCAGCAAAGAGAATATCGGCAGGCAAAGGTTCTGTTGCTTTCCTCTCATTCGGCAACACCACATGCGAGGAGCTTCTTGCATTCCAGAAAGTTGCTGAATCCTATTTATGCACGGGAGCAAATTTCGAGGTGCTTCCAAAAGACACATATCAGACCCTGAGCGTGGGAATACAATACAGCGAAATAGAAGTAGCAAAACATATCGTGCTCTTTATCGACCCGTATGAGCAGTATCCGCTGATAGTCCGGCGCCTGCTTTCAGCCAGGAAGAAAGGAGCGAAGATAACATCGGTATGGTGGAAGGACTTACCCCTCGCAGATGAGAACATCCGACCTGCTGATATTTCAAAATTGCAACTCACAAAAGATTCACTTTTCATCGCTGATTTCCACCCGCTTTCGGATATCGAACCGGTGAAAAATGTTCTTTCTCTTGCTAAAAATGCAGAAGCAAAGATAACTTTCATGAAGCCTTTTGCAAACTCGACAGGCGCGTATCTGCTATCAAAGGATTCGAAGCAAAAGTCCCTGGCACAGCTTGTGGAAGATATCAATAAAGGTACGATTAAGACTTTGTTCTGTCTGGAATCCGATCCTTCAGAGTTAATCCCGAAAGATGCGCTCGGAAAGCTCACGAACCTGATAATCCAGACCGGGCAGGCGAGCGCGGCAAAAGCCAATGTCGTCATAGCCCATGAACCCCTTTACAAGAAAAAAGGCACGCTAATCAATAACGAGGGCCGGGCACAGGCGCTTGGCGGCGCGGGAACAAGCGGACTTGATGCACTCGGTATAATTGCTGGTACGAAATTCGAGTTCAATTCGCTGCATGAGTCGGTGAAGAAGGCGCTCGGGATAAGCGCGGTCGATGAATTCACGATTCCAAAATACGATAGACCAGCTTACGGTGCGATACAGGCAGCATCAAAACCTGTCGAGGCAAAAACCGCGCTTGTGAGCGTGTATAATCCCTTTATGTGGTTCAATCTGGCAGACGATAACGATTTTGTGGAGTTGAATTTGAACGTTGTGAGGACGCTCAAGCTACTGAAGGGCGGGACGCTCAAGATAAAGTCTAACGGCAGCGCCATTGAAAAGAAGTTCAAGGTGGCGCCTGTGCAGGATAATATTTTGCTGGCAGGCAAGAAGTTTGGAATAGAAAAAGGAATTCTCACGCCGGTTGAGATTTCGAGGTGATAGGTATGGCAGATGAGATAGCTATTAAAGCGGAAGCGGCACTGGAGGTAAAAGCCGAAGCGCCGAAAGCAAAGGAAGCCGACCCGAATAAGGAGTTTGTGGACGGCATCATGACTGAGATGAGCTTAAAAGGCGCATCAAAGAAGAGGCTTATCAAGAAGCTGGGAGAGCAGTATGGTTTTGATAAGCAGAAGGTGCTGTTTAGGCTAAGGCGCGCGCTGATTACGGAGAGGTATGCGGCGGCGCACGAAGCGAGTGCGGGCGGGCATTGAAATTATTGAGATAGTTACTCATTTATGCCTGTTTCAAAATGCCTTTTAACTCCGAGATATAAATAGTATCTAATCTTCTATCCCTCTATTTTATCCATAATAACCTTGGGTTTTTCATAGGTAACTTCAATAGTTCCTACCCATTCGGCAGCTCCCGCATTCATGTAATCCATTCATTATACCTTTTTTCTCTATTTATTCAAAGAATAATTGTTTTTGTCCCAACTTTTCAGCTTTGCGTTGAATTTTCTTTTTTGCCGAAATAGTTTCAGCACTATTTTCCCATTCTATCTTTCTCCATTTTTGATATTGTGGGAGCTTGTGCAGCTTCATGACATAGTGACCTGCATTATGATCGGTACATAAGAATACAGTATAAACAATATTCCCATCAGTGGATGGCACCTCTAAAATTATTGGCGGTTTCTTATAGAAGGCAGCGATTTTTTCAGCATACATGGAAATCAGAGCCCGTCTGGTATTGTCATCGTTATCACGGTAATTTTCTAATTTGGGTTTCCATATATTTTCTTCCAGTCCCATTGCAATTCCAACTGTTTCTTTTTCTTTTTCCATACCAGTTAATCTCTGCAAACGACCAGTCATTAAACAAATGAATAATTCCGGCTTTCTGGTAATTTTTCTATTTCCTACCTGGTAAGAACCTTCAAGTTTGCATATTCTTTCAACAATATTCCATGGTAAATGTTCAGGTTGATATGGATCAAGTATCCAGAGACTTGGATAATTTGGATTAACATGTGAAATTGCGGATTCAACAGCTTTTTCGATAGGAAGAGACTCTATCACCGATTTTACTCTTTCTGGTAAATGAATATTCGATAAACCGGTTTCAAGACTCTTCTTTTGCGCTTGAAGTTCATTTTCATCGGGATTGTAGGTATTTAAAAATAATAATTTTCCACTTTGATATTTCTTTAGGCATTCAGCAGCCAACAAAGCAGAACCCATCCAGGTTTTTTTCTCTTCAGGACAATAACAAAAACCAAATGAAGCATATAAATCAAATATATCTAAAGTGGGCAGTTTCGATTTTCCATCCTTTCCAACCTGGTTAGACCAGATATCCAGGTACTCTTCCAAAAAAGCATGTTTTTGTCTCGAATGCCATTTTGTTTGTTCACATACCCTGCCTCCAGGATCAATTATTTGTCCCATTTTCCTAAGCCTCAATAATTTTTCTTTTGCTATAAAATGACTGAGGGAATTCTTCCCGTAAAACCCAATCTGAACCTGGATTTTTCGGGATTTGCCCTCGAATATTGGGCTTGACAAAGAGCGGTATGTCATAAGATGATATCAATTCAACAACTCTATTAACTATTTTTGGGTTTACACTTTTAGCACCAATACCCGTTTGTGCGCCAATAATAGCCCAATCAATGTCTGTGAGGTCATCTGGCAAAAAATTACCCAATAAAGGTTCAAATGAAATGAATTTCATTAATGCTGAAGATTTTTTAAGGGTCTCAAGCGGCTCTTCCCAATATTTTGAGGTACCATCAATCGAGACTCCAAGCCACAAATTTTTGGGAAATTTCTCTCTAAATTCCGGTTCAATTATTTTCTGCTTTGTCAATATTTGGTAAGCATGCCATTTTGCCTTATCCATAACCTTGTAAATATCTTCACGCCAGCTGCTTTTTACCTCAATATCAAAAAAATCCCCCATCGAACACGTAAATATCATCGACTGTTTCGTTTTTGTGAGAGGCTGTGCCAATCTTTGTGGATGGAAAGTAGGTTTAAAAGGGTTTTCTTTATCATATCCGGAGCGACCTTTAAGCCGAGTCGCCATCTTTTTTGCATAACAATATAGGCATCTATTATTGCAGCCTGTTATAGGATTCCAGCTATAATCAGTCCATTCGATTTTAGTAATATTCATTTTTCTTCCAAAATATTTTATATGGTTATATTTATTCTCAAATGTGGTCATATATCTATTTAATATAATATATAGTATTGCCAAGCATTGTGAAAGTATTCTTTTGTCTCAATAATGTTTCAATCCCTCCGACAGCGCGCGCCGCTCATGAGAATCCATTTATTTCTCCCCTTTGCGTTCTTCGCGTCTTTGCGGTGAGCGCACCCAACGGTTGCCTCATTTTCCTATCGGCGCCACAACAGTTGAAATAATTTAAGTAATACATTTGCTAGCCCTTAGTATTAATTAAATATATCCTGACACATAAAGCATGATGTGCCATACGAAATCATAATCCCCGATAAAATTCAGAGGATAATCGATAAGAAGTGTGATAAGCACTTGAAAAAGCGGCTATTTACAAAATTACTAAAACTCGAAACCTCTCCGCAATCATACGCTAAACCTTTACGCGTTCCACTCGCAGGCATCTGGGAAATCTATTTTGAAAAAAGATGGCGGGTGCTTTTTGAAATAGATGAAAATAACAAATCAATAATTATAGTTGGATTCAAACACAAGGATGAAATGACTTAGAGCTTATTCTTTCATCAGTTCACGAAGATTTTTAAATTTGCCGGATTTATAATCTTCCCTGCTCTCTTTAATCTGCTCCATAAGTTCGGAGTCTGAAAGAACTTCCAGAGTAGATTTCATAGATTCGTATTCATCACTGGAAATGGTTACCCACTGTGCTTTATGTTCCCCGGAAGTTTCAATAATGCTACTCATTATGGTATTATTGCAATACATCATATTTAAACATTGTTTTTGGCAGCAACCCTATCCAAAATCTATCCCTATCCGCGCCCCTTCCTTCAAAACCCCAGGCGTGCAAACCCTTATGCGCCCGGCGCCGCTGAGTTCGTATCAGTTCGTTGTTTTTAAAAAAAATGCTGCTGCCGCTTTGCGCCCTTTGCGGTGAGCGCGCTCCGATGGCCACCCCGCTCTACATAAGAAGTTGATACCATAATCCAAATCCGAACTCATTCCAATCCACCGATTATCCCCATCACAGAATCAATATCATTTGCTTTATTAATCTCTATACGCACAGATTTTATGTTATCTATGCCCTTTGTGAAATATTGCGCATTAAGCTTCAGGTCATTTAAAGAGAGCATCCTATATTTACTGCACAAAGCCGTGTACTCATAAAAATCCCGAATCCGCTCAGCCGTTTCCTGAGGTGGTAATAATTCCCCTGTAAAAAGATAATGTGAAAGTCTCCTGAATATATAGGGGTTCCCGATTGCAGCTCTTCCTATCATAAGCCCGTCGCATTGTGTATATTCAAGTACATCCCGGGCGGATTTCTCATCGTAAATATCGCCGTTCGCTATCACAGGAATCGATAGTTCTTTCTTGATACCTTTAATGAATTCAAGGTTCGATTTTCCGGAATAGCCCTGTTTCTGTGTCCTTCCGTGAACAGTGATCGCCGCTGCGCCTGCTTTCTCGATAGTCCTTGCGATTTTTAACGTCTCATCAAAACTATTCATTATTCTCATCTTCGCTGTGAGTGGTATATCCATTGCAAGAGAAAGCTGTTCTATTATTTCCCCTATGATTTCAGGTTTTTTCAGTAGCTCCGACCCGAAGCCGTTTTTGATAACGCTCTGCGCCGGGCAGCCAAGGTTTATATCGAAAAGGTCAGGATTATATCTTTCCTGAAGGATATGTGCAGAATTGACAAGGTCAGCCGCATCAGAACCAAGTAACTGGATTCCGAAAGGTCTCTCATCTTCAGATGTAAGACATCTATCCATACTTTCGGCATTTCGCCTCACAATCCCGCCTGAACATACCATCTCAGAATACACAAGTGATGCCCCGTATTTTTTGCACAGCAGCCTGAAAGGCAGGTTCGTGACATCAGACATCGGGGCAAGAACGAGATTCCCATCAAGCTTGATTTTTCCAATTTTCAGATGAGTCATACCTGCTTTAATTTTCTAAAATATTCCATCAGGCTTTCAAGACTTGTAATCTCTTCTTTTACAAGAGAAATTTTTGCGATAATATTCTTGAACTCGGGAATCCCTCCGGTCTCGCCAGATACAAGAACATTTGACCACGGGCTGTTCACCATGAACGCTAAACCGCCAGGTTCATCTCTTTTGGTTTCCCTTACCTCGACCACAACGCTTCCATTATTATTAGCAACTTTCACCCTGTCTCCAGGTTTTAATCCCATTTTTTCCATGTCGTTTTTACTCATTACGATAGACGCCGAGAGTTTTTCATAATCCTTTCCAAACCTGTCGCGTTCCTGCGCCTCGACCTGGAAAATATCCCTGTATGTGATAATTTTTATCTCGTATTCCGGGTTTTTCAGGAACTTTCCGACATCGATTCCCATTAAAGCGCCTCCATCAATCGCACAAGCAGTTCTTCATCTGTTAGATAATCGCTTTCAATCATCTTTGACAGTTCGATTTTTTTCCCGTCCATTCGCACGGCTGTGCCGGCTGATTCCACACTGGACACGGCGCATGGGATTGTTACGGCGGCTATCTTTGAGGTCATGTTGATGCACGGATCTATGCATATCACCTTTATGGCTGCAAGGTGCCGGATTAATGAACGGGGAAGGCTTGATAGCGGGTCAGAACCTGCAACGAGCAGGGCATCGATGCTTTTTTCCCGAAGAGCTTCAATGATTGAATATTTATCGTCATGAACCGCTGTGTCATGAAATCTAACCCTGTTCACGAACCCGGTTTCTTTGAACAAATTCTCATTAAAGCCGCGCATATTGTAATGACCCACCATAGGCATAATGTGGAAATTCGGGAGCTTATCTGCCAGGGAAACCAGGATATCAAAATCCTCTTTTATCGAATATGTGAGCCCGATGCCCACACAAATCACCCCGAACTCTGCCTTTTTCAATATGGATGCAAGCTCAAGAATCTTTTTTGGCTCATACGCAGGGACTTTTCCGGAGAGGGCGTCCATCAGGGCAAGGATAAACTCCCTGTCGCCCTTCGGCTGTATCCTGTAAAAGTGCCCCTTGCATATCTTTGCGGTATTGGATTCGCGCACATCTATCGCTATTGCAATCCTGTCTTCTTCGTAGCCGCGCTGGCGGGATTCACCGCGGGGAAAATATGAGAACTTGGAGAGATGCCGCGGCTGTGAGTCCTGCGCATCCGACCCCCAATAGACAAGAACATCAGCATTGTTCCTTACATCTTCGAGCGTGCATGTCCTGAATTTTTTCTGCAGGATCTTTTCTATCAAAAGCCCCTGGCAAAATGATGATGTGTCATCGATCATTGCGCCCAGTTTTTTTGCCAGCTGGATTCCTTTTACCTGGGCTTCACATGTCGAGTTGCTAAAACCAAAAAGCATCGGTGATTTTGAATCCTTAAGTATCCCGGCAGCTTTCTTTATGGCACTTTCGATATCCGAAGGCTTCTGGTCTATGGTCGGCGCCAGCCTGTTAATGCAGCCCTTTATCCTTGCAGCCCCACGCCTGCATGCATTTCTTGTCTCTTTTATCCTGCCGCTCTCAACGACTACCTCAATATCATCGCATAACAGTGCACATCCTGGGCAGGTTGACATTAAAAACACCTACACGAATTCGATTGCGCCGGCCGGGCATGGGTCTATGCACGCATAACAGAGCACCCTGTTTTTTCCGAAACGGCGGCATTCCTTGATATTTGAAGCTACCACTTTGCCGTCAACTACCCTGAAAATCACTTTATCATTTGTGGGAGCGCATCCGATAGCTGCGCCTTTGGGGTCGTTTGCCACGTCCACTGGGCATGCAACCACACAATTGCCGCAGCCCGTGCATAGTTCTGGATGGACTATCATGCCCGTCTCTTCAGCCCCGGCTGAAGGTAAAAGAAGGGCTTCCAGTTTTTCTTTCTGTTTTTTAAAATTCACTTCAAGTAAAGGCGTACATTCGGATATTTTCCTTTTCCTTCCAAGTAATGAAACCGAGAAAGCCATGCATGTGGATTCACCGCATATCTTGCAGTTGGTTTTTGGCAAAAGCTGGTAAATCTCCAATACTGTAACCATGGCTTGGGAATTGGTTTTATAATGGATAAATGTTATGATTCCCGCTACAGCATGGGAAATATAAAAAATATATATAGTAGAATTACCAATGAAATATTATGAAAGTAGTTTTTAGAATAATTGGCGGAGAGGAAGACCTCAACGATATTGATGGGAAAGAAGAAAATGTGCATTTTTGTTTCAGGCCGTCTGAAAAAAACATATTTGAGCTTGTGACAAAAACCCCAAAACTGAAAAGGATACAGTTGCCGTCGTCGTATCATAAAACGATTTCTAACACGACGAAAACGCTTTTAAAAATGAAAAATATCAAATTGTTGACAGGGGATATCTGGGGTCATAGGACTGACATAGACAGGTTTGCAGAGATAGAAATTTAAAATTTGGGGTGAAGATATAGAGTTTGCCTTACACCTTAGTGCCGACTATGACAGTAAGCTGCTCGAAAATAAATCTTTCTTTAGTTATTTCTTTAACCCCATAATTTAGCGACCTCATCATTGATTTTACTTCTTCTATACCCGTCAACGACGATACGAGCATAATAATCCTGCCATTTTCCACAAGATGTTCTACGGCATCCTCAAGGAATCGGCTGATGAGCCTCCTGCCATCATTTCCACCGTCAAGAGCCACGTTTATCCAGTCTTTTGTTGTATCATTTTTCGCAGTTTCCTCTTTTATGGTTGGAAGATACGGCGGATTAAATATGATCATATCGAATTTCCCTTTAATACAGCTTAATAAATCCCCCCTGATGGCATCCACGCCATTTTCTTTCGTGCATGCCGCAGCGTATGGGTTGATATCGATACCTGTTATTTTTGCTGTTGTATTGGCTTTTATGACAGCGGAAATTATCCCGCTCCCGCAGCCAACTTCTAAAATCCATTCCTTGCCTTTTATCTCTGATAATACAGCATCTGCGAGAAGGAAAGAGTCTTCTGAGGGTTCATAGACCGAATCCGTATATTTTATGACAGTATTTTTATAATGGATATTCATTTTTCTACATCAGGATTGTGGGTTTAACTTGATAATATTTGCCTTTTGAATATATTTTTATAAAATTTAATAATTAATACTGATTATAATGATTAATGATAAATAGGATAGATATTATAAAAAAAATATATATGAACGTTATTACTATATATATGAAAACGTTCATTGGTACATAGCCTGAAATGTTAAGCTATGGGGTTGTTAGTATTAGAGCCCAAAATCAACAGAAACTTTTCTACTGGGTTCAAAAATGATACCTTTGAATTAATTCAGGGGAAAATCAAAAGGTGAAATATATGGAATTTAAAGAAATAAATGTACCGGAGGGTATCGTCCAGCAAATTGATCATGAAGGGGCGTTTGCTGGCATCACGGTTGATGTGGGAAATGGAAATAATATCCATTCCAATACCAACCTTGATATGGCATATGAAGATACTCTTGGCGATATAGAGCTGACAATGGGATCAGTTCCTGTTTTCATGAGATCCCTTCCCAAAAAAGTACTCATCCATGACTGGTCTTCATGGAAGAAGGTTGAGGAGATAAACATGGAAAGAGCGAGATACCTGCTAAATACCGACGAAATGTTAGGAGAAATGCTGGGACAAACCCGGGGGTAGGGGTTGCACATGGATAGATTTGATGTATTGACAGCAATTTCAAAAAGTAAAATGGCATTCATGCATGCAGGTGTGGACGAAAATGAGGCCTTAACCAGGGCTGAATTTTATGTATCCAACGATTATCACATATCGCTGCTTGATATCGAAAAGTTAGTGGGTTGAAGTTCAATCATACTGAACGGGTTGAGAATATAGAATAAGACCCCGGAGTTAATTCCGGGGAATCAGGGGAACAAAGACCCCGTATTTAAACATGGAATATTAAAAGAGATGAATAATATGGTCAAAAAATCAGAAGAAAGAAAAGATATCCACAAAGAAGATATCCACACAGAAAAAAAGAATAGTTTCAAGACATGCGAAGACAGCTACACAGCAGTCTCCAAAATGTGGGAAGATTCCTACTTAAAGCTATACAAGCCCTGGTTCGAATCCACGGAAACGCTTTTCGGGAAAGCGTTAGAACTCTCAAAGGATGCTGCACCTGAAACATATAAGGAATTTTATAGTGAATGGATGAAAACCTCCCAGAACAGCTTCGGTAAATTTTATCAAATCCCGACCCTGGAATCCAATAAGGAAACATTTGAAAAACTCTTAGTTAGCGCAGAGGAATCAAATAAAATCTACAGTTCATGGATAGCTGAATTAGAGGAGAATTCAACAGCGACCCGCGAAGTACTTAAGGGCGAAGCAGATCCTGCAAAATATAAAGAAGTCTACGACATGTGGATCAAGTCCTATGGAAAAATGCTCAACGAACTTCTTACACTGCCATTGCAGAAAAATATGAAGGAGATCTTTGAAAATATCACAGGAACACCTGATATATATTCAGAGGCATTTGAGCAGATTTCAAAAATATGGAAAGATTCATACGCGAAGCTATACATGCCGTATGCTGACTCTATGCTGAAGCTTTCTATGAAATCAGCAGAGATCTCCCGGGGGAATGCGAGCCCTGAAGCCTATAAGGAATTTCATACCTTATGGATGAATACGTATCAGGAGCTCTATGGCAGGATGTTTGATGCCAAGTCCATGAGACCTTCAAAGGAAGTATTAGAGCAATTTGAGCGCAGCGCAAACGTCAATCAGAACCTTTTCAAGTCCTGGATAGCAACCCTTGGAAAACTGTCACAGAAGGCTGAGGAACTATCAAAGCAGGGCGCTGACCCGGAGGCATATAATGAACTTTATAATCTCTGGGCAAAAATGTATGGAAAGGCATTTGATAACTTCTTTGAGAACACGCCCACGTTCAGCCCGTTTAAGGAGATCATGGAGCCTGTGAAGAATGCAGCAAAGATATACACAGATACATTTAGCAACATGTCAAATATCTGGGTAAAATCGTATCACACCTCCAAAGACGCGGTTTAAATATGGAAAAATCCGGTTTTGAATCCACCCAGGAATTTTTTGACCTGTGGTTAAAGACCTGCGAAGCCACCACGGGCAGGATAGTCGAAATGCCTGCCCTGGGCCCGGCACGTGAGAAATCCGAAAAATTGATGAAGGGTTTCTCTACCTCTGTTAACCTTTATGCAGCCTGGATGGATTCGACTGCGAATTTCCAGAGCGTATTCCTGGAAGCCATGAACAGGCTTCATGAAAAGATGGCAGCCGGGAAGGAGGGAGAAACCGGTCCTGAGAATAAGGATTTTTACAAGCTCGGGATTGAGACGTATAGCGAGACCTTCAAGGAATTCATGAAATCCGGCCACTTTGCGTCTGACATGGGGAAATTGAATTCGCATTTAATGGATTTTCAAAAATACAACAGGGAAATGCTTGAAGAGAATTATCTTAAACCGATGAATCTCCCCACAAAGACGGAAATCGACGAGATCAATAAAGAGTTGTATTCTCTTAAGAAAACAGTAAAAGAACTAACAACCCAGATCAAAGCTCAAGAAGAGAAAAAATAGGGTTTTGGGTAAGGAGATGCCATGAACGGACTTATTTTAATTGAAGATTTTGAAAAATTCAAACGCGGGATGGAAATATTCCTGATTCCCCCCGATTTTTCGGTTGGAACAACGCCTTCGGAGATCATTTATACCGAAGATAAGATGAGACTTCTCCATTATATCCCAACAGTGGAAAAACCACATCCGGTTCCAATCCTCATAGTATATGCGCTTGTGAACCGGTACTATATTCTGGATCTGCAACCGGATAAGAGCGTTATAAAGAAGCTTCTGGATGAAGGTTTTGATGTCTATATCATTGACTGGGGATATCCATCAGGTTCAGACAGATACCTGACACTTGACGATTATGTGAATGGTTACATAAATAATGCTGTGGATAAAATTAAAGAGCGGTCGGGATTGGATAAGATAACGCTTCTGGGTGTATGCCAGGGAGGGACTTTTTCTGTAATGTACTCCGCACTGCACCCTGAAAAGGTAGAAAACCTGGTTACTTTAGTAGCTCCTGTAAATTTTGATTCTGATACAGGTCTTCTTCACATATGGGCAAAGAGCCTGGACGTGGACAAAATTGTGGACTATTATGGAATAGTGCCGGGGGATTTCCTGAATGAGGGATTCCTTCTCACAGACCCGTTCCGGCTTATGATAGATAAGTATGTAGGACTATTCGACCGAATCGAAAGATGCACGGATGATACCGAATGCAAGCTGCGTAATGAAGAAACAGTCAAGAACTTCCTGCGAATGGAAAAATGGATATTCGATAGTCCGGGACAGGCGGGTGAGACACTCAGGCAGTTCGTCAAAGACTGCTACCAGAAGAACCTGCTTATCAAAAACAAAATGGAGCTTGATGGAAAGAGAATCAATTTGAAGAACATATCCATGCCCCTGCTTAATGTCATGGCAAAATTTGACCACCTCGTTCCGAATGAGGCAAGTAAACCCCTGAATGATGCGGTATCAAGTTCAGATAAAGAAATGCTCGTCTTCCCGACCGGGCATATAGGAATATTTGTGGGCTCAAAATCCCAGAAAGAGGTCTGTCCTAAGATTACCGAGTGGCTAAAGCCTCGATCTCTCGGGGGAAACAAAAGGGAGAAGCCTGAACAACAAAAAAATTGCCGAAAGAGCAAGGAGAAGATAAAATGAGACTTGAAAATAAAGTTGCAATCATTACAGGAGCAGGAAGCGGTATTGGAAAAGAGACGGCGCTCCTGTTTGCAGAAAAAGGAGCTAAAGTTGTCGTCGCCGATGTAAATGTAAAGGGCGGTGAGGAAACAGCAGCGGAGATTAAGAAAAATGGTGGCGAGGCATTTTTCTTTAAATTAGATGTGACCAACAGGGAACAATCTAAACAGATGACTAAAGAAATTCTGGAGAAATATGGCAGAATAGATGTTTTGATAAATAATGCAGGAATTGTCCAGGATGCCTTTTTATCAAAAATGACTGAGGAACAGTGGGATAAGGTCATCAACGTCAATCTTAAAGGGGTTTTTAACTGCACCCAGGCTGTGGTTGAAGTCATGATGAACCAGGGGAATGGTGCAATTATCAATACGTCATCAATCGTAGGATTGAACGGCAACGTGGGACAGGCTAATTATGCTGCAACCAAAGCCGGTCTTATCGGCATGACAAAGACCCTGGCAAAGGAACTCGGCAAAAAAGGGATAAGGGTCAATGCAGTAGCGCCGGGATTTATTGCGACCCCGATGACCTCAAATGTACCTGAAAAAATTCTTGAAATGATGAAAGAAAAAACCCCGCTGCGCAGGCTGGGTGAGCCAAAGGACGTTGCGTATGCATATTTGTATCTTGCTTCAGACGAGGCAAACTTTGTTAATGGGGCGGTGCTTTGCGTGGATGGCGGACTGGTAATATAATATTTTTACGAAATTGGTGAAAAATAATGAATAATGTAGTTATTGTATCGGCAACCAGGACCGCAGTCGGGAAATTCGGGGGAAGCCTTAAGGATTTCAGTCCCGGACAACTTGGCTCTGTTGTACTGAAAGATGCCATGAAAAAGGCAAATGTTGAGCAAAGTGAAGTTGAAGAAGTCGTCATGGGAAATGTCCTTTGCGCAGGTCATGGCCAGAACGTGGCAAGACAGGCTGCAATCTGGGCAGGAATTCCAAAAGAGGTCCCTTCCTTTTGCGTGAACAAAGTATGCGGCTCGGGCTTAAAATCGGTTGTCCTGGGTGCACAATCCATCATGCTCGGCGATGCGGATGTTGTGCTGGCAGGCGGCATGGAGTCCATGTCCATGGCCCCTTATGCCCTGAAAAAAAACCGCTGGGGAGCGAAGATGGGCAACGATGAAGTCGTGGATTTGATGATACATGACGGATTATGGGATATTTTTAACAATTACCATATGGGCGTCACAGCAGAGAACGTAGCAGAAAAATACAATGTTACCAGGGAAGAGCAGGATGAATTCTCAGCAATCAGCCAGAATAAGGCAGAAGCTGCAATCAAGGCTGGCAAGTTTAAAGATGAAATTGTTCCGGTGGGAATTCCCCAGCCAAAAGGCGAGCCTGTTCTCTTTGATACGGATGAATTCCCCAGGTTCGGCACCACAAAAGAGACCCTTGCAAAACTAAAACCTGCATTTAAAAAGGACGGGACAGTAACTGCGGGCAATGCTTCAGGAATTAACGATGGAGCAGCCTGTGTTCTTCTTATGTCCGAAAAAAAGGCAAAAGACCGGGGACTTACTCCTCTTGCAACCATCCAGGGTTATGGGTTATGCGGCGTTCCTCCTGAACTGATGGGTCTTGGCCCGATTTGTGCGACCAAAAAAGCCATGGAAAAAGCAGGCATAACTCCTGATAAACTCGACCTTATAGAACTCAATGAAGCCTTTGCATCCCAGAGTATCGCTGTTAGAAGAGAGCTGGGTTTGAATCCTGACAGGGTCAATGTTAACGGCGGCGCCATAGCCCTCGGGCATCCAATAGGGGCAAGCGGCGCAAGGATACTGGTCACGCTTCTGCATGAATTAGCAAGAAGGAAAGGCACATACGGCCTTGCAACCCTCTGTATTGGGGGAGGGCAGGGTATTGCCATGGTGGTAAAGAGGTAGTTAATATGGGAAAGAAAGCAGGATTGGAGGGTAAAGTCGCCCTTGTTACCGGAGGTTCAAGGGGAATCGGTCAGGCGATTGCATTGCGCCTCGCGGAAGATGGCGCAGATATTGCAATTAATTATCAGTCAACCAAAGACCAGGCTGAGAAGTTATCAAAGCTGATAGACCAGATGGGCATGATAGACGAATTTGAAAAATTATCCATGAAGATAGACCTGATGGAAACAAAGGAGAACGCGAAGGAAGTATCGGAGTTAATAGATTCTATGGGTAAGCATTCCATCATATGCCAGGCAAACGTCAATGATTTTCCGCAGGTGAACAGGATGCGGGACGAGGTTGTTAAGCAGTTTGGTAAAATAGATATCCTGGTCAATAATGCAGGAATAGTAAGGGATAAATCTTTTGTAAAAATGACTCCACAGATGTGGAGTGAAGTCTTATCTGTGAACCTTGATGGAGCTTTCTACTGTACCAAAGCGGTCATAGAGGGAATGCTTGAGAGAAAGTACGGAAGAATCGTGAATATTTCCTCGGTTATAGGGAGAATGGGTAATCGCGGACAGGCAAATTATGCAGCTTCAAAGGCAGGATTAATTGCTCTCTCGCAAACGCTGGCAAAAGAATTTGCAGGCAAGGGTATAACCGTAAACGCTGTTGCGCCGGGATTTATTGAAACTGATATGCTAAAATCGGTTCCAAAAGAAATAATGGATAAAATTCTTGCCGGGATACCGCTGGGCAGACTCGGGAAGCCGTCCGAGGTGGCAGGGGCTGTGGCATATCTGGTTTCAGAAGACGGGGATTACATAACAGGCCAGGTCATTGATATAAACGGGGGACTCTATATTTAATCTATTTTAAAAAATTAGTCCTCGTCTATTGTGTAATTACATGTGTATAGAATAGAATCTCCTTTAAATATTTTTCATAACTTGAGAGGTGCGGTAAATGTTGATTGTCACCTGTGTCAAACAGGTACCTGATACTACTCAGGTTAAAGTTGACCCGATTACTGGTACTCTGATCAGAGAGGGTGTGCCTTTCATCATTAATCCATTTGATACCCACGCTTTAGAAGAAAGCCTCAGACTCAAAGAAAAATACGGGTTCCGCGTGGCTGTTATTTCCATGGGGCCTCCCAATACCGAGGTTACACTGAGGAAAGCTCTGGCTCTGGGAGCCGATGAGGTCATACTTTTGAGCGACCGCGCATTCGGTGGAGCCGATACCCTGGCTACCAGCATGGTTCTTGCCGAAGCAATAAAGAAGCTTGGCCAGAAGGAAGAAGTGGCTATTGTAGTTTGCGGCAGGCAGACCATTGATGGAGACACGGCTCAAGTCGGGCCGGGTATTGCCACCCGTTTAGGATATTCACAACTGACCCTGGTAGACCGCGTTGAAAATGTAAACATGCAAACAAAGAAAATAAGGGTTAGACGCAAACTGGAAGGCAGGCACGAAGTCGTTGAGGCGCCCCTTCCGGCAATGATCGCAGTGGTACGGGAAATAAACCGCCCCCGATATCCAACAGTGCCTATGCGCCTTTTTGCACAGGATGCGGCAGTGACAATCTGGAATAACAAGGTGATGGGACTGGGGGAAGATACTATTGGGCTTAAAGGTTCTGCCACTGCAGTCCGCAAGATCTTTTCACCGGTTAGGGAGAGGGGCGAGATAATTGGCGATGGTATCAGCAAACCTGAGGAAGCTGCACAGTTATTGGTAAGCAAGCTCAAAGAAAAAAGCCTCCTGAGTCTATAGCTAATGAATTTTAATATGAATCAATAAGAGCACATGGAAGAAGAGAAAAAAACAATGAAAAAACCCCGCGGTGTCGCCCGGCTTATTCCGGGAAAATGCATCGC
>JBGPUU010000015.1:0-38478 GCA_041491305.1 Candidatus Methanoperedens sp. | reverse complement strand
GAACATGAAGATGATACGTGCAATAATCAGGCCAAACAAGGAAGAAAAAGTTGTGGAGCACCTGGAAAAAGAAGGGTTTTATTCCCTCACCAAGATGAACGTTTTCGGGCGCGGCAAGCAAAAGGGAATCAGGGTAGGGACGGTTTGTTATGACGAACTTCCCAAAGTGATGCTGATGCTGGTCGTGGAGGATGAGGATGCATCAAAAGCAGTGAATGTTATCCAGAACAGCGCCCGCACCGGGAATATCGGTGACGGGAAGATCTTTGTGACAGATGTTTCAGAGGTTTATACTGTGAGGACAGGCGCATCCGGATTATAGGTGAGATCATGAAAGAAGTTATCGCCATAATTCGAAGGCATAAAATACAGGAGACAAAAGCCGGTCTTCTGGGCATAGGCGTCCCTGCACTTACCATGATTAGCGTGGAGGGCAGGGGAAAACAGAGGGGTTTGATCGAACCCGACGATGAAATGAACGAGGTAAAAACTGAAAACAGACTACAGTTCATTCCAAAGAGGATGATATATACAGTAGTTGAGGATGACGATGTTCCAAAAGTTGTGGAGACCATTATAAGAACAAACCATACAGGGCAGATAGGGGACGGAAAGGTCTTCGTGTGCCCTGTTGAGGATGCTATGAGAGTGAGGACAGGAGAGAATGGAGAACAGGCTCTGAAGTGAAATCCATAAAATAACCTAAAAGGAGAAAAAATGACAACAATCTTACCGGAATGCGATATCCCGATACCGCAGCGTCAGCCGCATATCGTATGCCATGAGCCCGGGAACCTGGTGTTGCCCATGTGCAATATCCAGACAGTACCCGGAGACATGACCGAGCGCGGCTGCACGTTTGCAGGATGCAGGGGTGTAGTAGGCGGTCCCGTCAAGGACGTAATACAACTCGTGCACGGCCCAATTGGATGCGCTTACTATACCTGGGGCACGCGCAGGAACCTTTCGGATGTGAAGCTTCACAGGAAGTACTGCTTCAGTACAGACCTGACTGAAGAAAGCGTGATATACGGGGGAGCAAAAAAGCTATTAAATTCCATAATTGAATCGCATGAGCTTTTCCCGGAAGCTAAGGCTGTGTTCGTTTATTCCACATGCGTGGTCGGGCTGATAGGCGACGATACCGAAGCGATATGCAAGCAGGCACAGGAGAAAATCGGAATACCGGTCGTGCCATTTCACTGCGAGGGATTCAGGGGCGTGAGCCAGTCATTAGGACATCACATAGCCAACCGCACCCTGTTTGAGAAGGTGGTTGGAACAGCAGAACCTGAAGAGACCACTCCTTACGACATGTGTATAATCGGTGAATTCAATATCGACGGCGATGCCTGGATTGTCAAGCCGTTGTTTGAGCGCATGGGCGTGAGAGTTCTCTCAGTATTTACAGGCAATGCCTCGTACAGCGATCTTCCGCCAATGCACAGGGCAAAGCTGAACATCGTTCAGTGTCAGAGGTCATCCACTTATATCGCAAAGATGATCCAGGACAAGTATGGTGTCCCTTATATCAACGTGTCTCTCTTCGGCATGACTCAGACAGCAGAGGCTCTTCGAGATGTAGGGAAATTCTTCCACCTTGAAGAGAATGCAGAAAAAGTAATAGCAGAAGAACTTGCGAAGTACCAGCCCAAAATCGATTACTATAGAAGGAGACTTGAGGGTAAGAAGTGCTTCATATACCAGGGAGCGCCGAGAGCATGGCACTGGATAGAGCCGATGCGGGAACTGGGCATCGAACCGATTCTCACTGCAACCACTTTCGGCCACAAGGACGACTATGAGAAAATCATGGCAAAGGCGAAGCCCGGACATATCTGCATAGACAACCCGAATGCCCTTGAGATAGAGGAATACCTTGTCAAGCTCAAACCCGATTTCTTTATTGGCGGTTTGAAGGAGAAATACCTTACATACAAGCTTGGCATTCCCTTTATCAACGGACATTCCTACGAGGAAGGACCGTATGCGGGCTTTGAGGGTTTCGTGAACTTTGCCAGGGATATCGATGTTGCTGTGAACAGCCCTGTCTGGAAGTTCATAAACAAGCCGCTGGAGGTGAGCTAAATGGCACGAAGCGTTACAATTAACCCGCCCAAGATGTGTCAGCCCATGGGCGCCATACTTGCCTACATGGGAGTTCACGGCTGCGTCCCTCTGGTGCATGGTTCGCAGGGATGCAGCACGTACCCACGCTACAATATAGCACGGCATTTCAGGGAATCTGCGGAGGTTGCAGTTTCATCGCTTGCCGAGGATGCTGCCGTGTATGGCGGGGCCAAGAACCTGACAGAAGCCATAAAGAACATCAAATCCAGGCTGAACCCGGCTGCAATTGGTATCTGTACCACGTGCATGAGCGAGACCATAGGCGACGATGTCAAACTGATAGCAAAGAAAGCACTGGCTGATGATAATACGATGAAGATATTCCCTGCATCCACGCCAAGCTATGTCGGCACTCATCTCACAGGATATGATAATGCCTTGCGGACGCTTGTGGAAACGCTGGCAGTAAAGGGTGAACCAAATAACAAAATAAACATTATCACGGGAATCATCAATCCAGGCGACATCAGGGAGATTAAGAACATGCTGCGCATAATGAATGTGCAAAGCATCTTCCTCTCCGATATCTCCGAAACCCTTGATTCTCCCATATTGCCCGGAGGGCACAAACCGCTGCTCCCTGAAGGCGGGACACAGCTATCCGATATCGCAGATTCTGCAAACTCGTCAGGCACATTAGCAATATGCAGGACAGCAGGTTCGGCGGCTACGTATCTTAAGAATAAGTTCAACGTGCCTTCTTTGCTTGAACCTGCGCCCATCGGAGTCATCAACACTGACAGGTTTGTACAGAATATCTGCAAGTTAAGCAGCGCTCCGATCCCGGAAGAGATAATCAGGGAGCGCGGGCGCCTGATAGACAGCATGGTGGACGTACACCACTACATGTTCGGCAGGAAGGTTGCGATATTCGGCGACCCTGATATAGTGTCCGCTATCGTGCGGTTCTGCGCTGAAGCAGGCATGAACCCGACTGTTGCCATGACAGCCACAAAGCACAAAGACTTTGCTCCTGATATAAAGGCAGTAAATAGCGAATACAGGACAGATACGCAAATCCTCGAAGGTACAGACCTGTACGAGTTCCATGAGGTTGTAAAAACCCATGGCGCGGAACTCATACTTGGCAACTCCAAAGGGAAGGACATAGCGGATGATGAGGGCGTTCCTTTTGTACGCTTTGGATTCCCCGTATATGACCGCGTGGGCGTGTATCGCTATTCCATAATGGGCTATAACGGCTCGATATACCTGCTTGACCAGATGACAAATGCAATCCTCGGGCACAATTACGACCCCAACAAGCTGCATCAGTGAGGTGAATATATGGAATACATAACAGGAATAACAGCCTCAGGCGGAACATGGACTCCCACCTTTGTAGTAAGAAGCAATATCAACGACTGCGGCTGCTGCGGCAAATGTTTCAAAATCTGCGGGCGCGGGGTGTTCGAGTACATCGACCACCCAAATGCCGATGACCTCTGCGGGGCAAAAGTCATGACTGTGGCGCATCCTGAGAACTGCATCGGCTGCGGCGCTTGTGCGCGGGGATGCCCGAAGAAAAATATTGTGTGCGAGCCGAAGGTGAGGTGAGAACTTACACCGCAAAGTTCGCAAAGAACGCAAAGATTATTATTGCTCTGCTTTGCGCCCTTTGCGTTCTTTGCGGTGATTAAAACTAAACGAGGTTACGAAAAACATGTCCAAAATAAGCCACATTCTCCTCCCAGACCCGGTGGTCGTTTCCACCGGGACAACACTTGTTGAGGCTGCACAGCGCATGAAGAAAAATAAGGTTGCAAGTGTGCTTATCAGTAAAAACGGCAAGCTTGCCGGAATTATCTCTGTTGAGGATATCATGAGCAGAGTTGCGGCTGAAGCTGATATGAATATAGAAGTGGATGAAGTGATGCACTCACCAGAGCTAACAATTGACTCGGATAAATGGCTCACGGATGCAATTGCGATGTTCGAACGCTGCAAAGCCTCGCATATAACAGTGATAGAACATGGAGAAAAGGTAGGCGTTATCAGGGCTGAAGACATATTGCATACATACAGGTTTAATCAGATAATGGAGGAGGAAAAGCGATGAGAATCCATTCCCTTGAACACGAACCCTTTGAAGGTCTGGCAAATATCGAAGTATGGGCAAAGAAAAGAGGGCATACCATCTCAAGAACACTGCTTTTCAACAACGAAGAACTCCCGGAAATGAATGACTTCGACTGGCTGGTTATAATGGGCGGCTCGATGAACATCTACGAGGAAGAAAAATACCCATGGCTCAGGGAAGAGAAGAATTTCATTGCCGAAGCCATTGCGGGCAAAAAGATTGTTTTAGGAGTATGCCTTGGCTCCCAGCTGATTGCGGATATCCTTGGCGGTAAGGTCAGTAAGAACGAATACAAGGAAATCGGATGGCTCCCGGTCTCATTGACAGCAGATGCGGGAAACTCGCCGGTGTTCGGCACCTTGCCACGTAAATTCACCGCTTTCCAGTGGCACGGAGATACATTCAAAATACCTCCAGGCGCAGTAAGAATAGCAGAAAGTGAAGGATGCGCGAACCAGGCATTTGAATACGGGCGGGTGGTAGGATTGCAGTTCCATTTTGAATATTCGGAAAAAAGCATCAATCTCATGTTACAGAACTGCGCAGATGAGATCGTGGATGGGAAATACATACAGGCAGCGGATAAAATCGCATCGCATATCGGCAATGTGCGGGAAATGAATAAACTGTTGAATTTATTGCTGGATAATATTGAAAGGAAGTTCGGCAAGTCCTGATAGAGAACCGTATGGATGACATCATTCTTCTTTCAGTTCTAATCTTTGCAGCAGGATTGCTCTACTCCTCGGTAGGTCATGCCGGTGCTTCCGGGTATCTGGCAGCAATGGCGTTATTCGGTCTTGCTCCTGATATAATGAAGCCGACGGCTCTTTTATTAAATATTCTAGTGGCGACCATCGCAACTTTTCAGTTCTACAGGGCGGGCTATTTTTCATGGAATATCTTCTGGCCGTTTGCTCTCGGTTCGATCCCGTTTGCGTTTATCGGAGGGGCTTTATCCCTTCCCGGTTCTTTTTATAAGCAGGTCCTCGGCTTAGTCCTGTTGTTCGCAGCATACCGGCTTTTCCAATACAGGCACTCAGCGGCTGCAGATTCAACAAAACCGATTCCGGTTCTCGGGGCAATTCTTTTCGGGGCAGGGATTGGACTGTTATCCGGCGCAGTTGGCGTGGGAGGCGGCATATTCCTGAGCCCCTTGCTTCTGTTCATGGGCTGGGCAGGAACAAAAGAAACTGCCGGGATTTCTGCTGCTTTTATCCTTGTTAACTCAATAGCCGGAATTTCCGGGCATCTTGCAAGCGTGAAATTCCTGCCTGATGTCATCTATCCATGGGCATTTGCCGCAGTGCTTGGCGGGATTATCGGCTCTCGCCTGGGCAGCCGCAGGTTCGTAAATGCGACCCTCTACCGCCTGCTCGCAATAGTCCTTGTTATCGCAGGCGCAAAACTCATAATTGTGTGAACTGGAAGAATAAAGATATATTCATTCCGCAGCAGGTTCGATTTGCGGCATCTCGCCAAACTTCTCGATATTATTCAATCCCGGCTGATTTTCTCTCGCTAATTCCTCCTCCAGCACCTGTATTGCCCCGCTAATGCGCAGCAGGGTATTTCTCAGGTTCGCCTGTTTTATCTCCATTTCTCCAAGCGTCCTCTGGCCTGCATCGAATTCGGCTTTGAGTTCTTTGAGACGCTGCTCCAGTTGTTGTTTCATATTAATTCTCCTTTCATTTTTACTCTTCAATTACATTCAGGAATCATCATCTTTTTCTACCCGATTTAAAGTTTCATTATGTAAGCTAAAGCATAATAAGGAGGACGATTTTCATGAACCTCGCCTCCGCCAGTCAAAACTGTCTTAAAGTGATGGGCGTGCTGGCCTACAAAGTCAGAAACCGCATGACCTCTCCACATCTCATTATTCGGATCACCGCCAATTCCACCGCCATATCCCATTTTTACGGTCGTATCACCGGGATAAGTCCGCTTTCTCATGGCCAGGCCATAGGCATCCTGACCTTCAGTCTGATGTGAATGCTGGCCGCCTGGCTGGGTATCACCGTCATGGTCATGCGCAGGTATTTGCTTTACATTTAGCGTTACAGTATCCACACCGCCATAATCACCGGGTTTATATTGGCCTCCTGCACCTGCAATAAACCTGTTCCTTAAATCAGGTGTGCCTTTATTGCCGTCACAAAGCGCCCACCCATTAGGTATAGCGTTTATTGCTCCCGACCACATAACGATCATTCCTTTCAGCATAATGCCATCGCCCATAAACGATGCTGCTTTTACCGTACCGGAAACCTCCAGCTTCTCTGCCGGCGCCTGCGTCCCGATACCCACGTTTCCGTTCGTATGGATCCTCATACGTTCTTCAAAAGGACCGCCTTTAAGGCCGGTGGTGCTGATTGCCAGTACTCCCTGGAAATCACTTCCCGCCCCCATCATCTTGATTTGGACAAGAGGGTTTTCTAAATCTCTTCTTGTAACGGTCAATTCAGTTGCAGGACTATTTTCGGAATCCAAAAAAACATTTGACGCAATTAAATCCGCTCCAAACGTGTCCGATAGATTTCTCTCTTTCTTTACTCTTTTAGTATCTGTCATATTTACCTTCCTCCTTTTTCCTAATTAACAAAAATAAAAATTTTAAATGCACCGGGCTCTACTGTTCCGGTTCAGGGTTGAACTGTAGTCAACAGGGCAGTCCCTGTAAAAGTTCCTCCGTTAAAATCAATTACAATAGAGGTAATGTTGGTCTTAATATCCGACCACCATCCGATATGGTCTCCCCGTAATTCCCTGTCGGCTCCGGAATCCGAATTGGTATACAGATGTGTGGCTTCCAGGGCTCTGCTTTTCCCGGTCGCCGCATAGAATCGTGCCATGACGAAAATATCGCCATCTGCATTCCAGTCCGTAAACCCTATCGTAAGACCGCCATTGTTCCTGATATTGAGGTCGCTGTCTCCTTTATTGCCAATCTCAAAAAATCTGTGAGTTATATTTCTGAATCCGGATGTGTCGAAAATCTTGTTGGGACCCAGCCTTATATTTTTATTTGCCCCTGCTGTGCCCATCCTGCCAAATAAACGCAGTTCGTAAATCTTGTCCACATCCCCATTCAATCCACTGAATGTTATTGAAGTTTCCTTATTGACTGTTTGGGATGTCCCGCACCTGATATTTCCGGCGACATCCAGCTTTGCCTGAGGACTTTTCGTCCCGATACCGATGTTACCGCCAGCAGGATTGAATGAAATATCTCCCCATGAAGAGCCAGATTTTCTAATGCATTGCAAGGTGGCGTATCCATCACTCTGTGCGCTTATTCCCATTGTAAAACTGGTATATCCTCCACTACCTGTGTTGGGATTACCTATAACAATCCCACCATTTCCTTGCGGATCAATATTTAGCTTGACCGAGGGATTCGTTGTCCCTATTCCTACGTTGCCGTTTGCCAGGACAGTCAGGAGATGTGTTCCTGTGCCGTAATTCCCGTTAAATAATCTCAACCCTCTGGTATTCCCTGTTAAATCGGAAACTAAATGAAAATTATCGGACGCCTGGGCGCTTGTTCCTATTTGAAGCCCCTGCTCGGGTATATGCAGCGGCGTTTTCGGGTTATCCGTTCCAATGCCCATGCAGCCGTTCGTATGGATTCTCATTCGTTCCACAAGCGGCCCGCCAGGAGTTCCGCTGTTGACGGTACTGATTGCCAGGACTCCCTGGAAATCATTAGTGCCCGCCCCCATCATCCTGATTTGAGCAAGAGGGTTTTCTAAATCTCTTCTTGTAACGGTCAATTCTGTTTTAGGACTTTTTTCGGTGTCCAAAAAAACATTCGCCGCGATTATATCCGCTTCATTCACTTCCAATAAAATTTTCTTATTCTTTACACTTTTAGTATCAGTCATATTTCTTTTCCTCGTTCTCCTATTAAATGCAAAATAAAAATTTTAAAATGCGGCGGATTTTATTGTTCCAGCCACGTTTGTTCCCCTTCCATTTATTTTCAATATTCCCCAATTTCTGTATACTGGATATAACCTGTAATTTTGCTATATTCACTTCTCCCGTAAATGAAGCGGATATTTCTTCATAGGGCTTTCAAACTTCGAGATAAAATTATTATGGTGATTTTTTCGGACTGCTCACATCGGGCCGTACGCCATCCAATTTACAGACAAAGAATAAATATAAGTATCTGCCCAAACTTGGAATTTCACAATACAACCAGTATTTGTAATGCTTTCAACCCAGATGCTATACCGCGTGTTGTAATTATGTTCCACATCAAGTGCAACGACTCCGAGAACAACTGTCGGAGGCCTGGCGAATGGTCCGAATTTAAGAGTTTTAGGTATGATTCGGTTTCCCGATCCTTTTTGTTCAATTTCGCTTATACCAACGCTACCGCTTTGAATCTTATCAACATATGCTCTTACTGCTTTTTCAGTAGGTACTGCAAAATCACTTTGATGAAATAGTGTTCCATCCGTAGAAAACTCATTTATTGCCGCACCAGACTGTAATTTTAGATCACCATTAATGTCCAATTTATGATTTGGATTTATTCCTATGCCGACATTGCCATTTGGCAGAACGGTCAGGAGATGTGTTCCTGTGCCGTAATTCCCGTTAAATAATCTCAACCCTCTTGCATTACCTGTTAAATCGGAGACGATATGAAAATTATCAGACGCCTGGGCGCTTATTCCTATCTGAAGCCCCTGCTCGGGTATATGCAGCGGCGTTTTGGGATTGTCCGTTCCGATACCCATGTAGCCGTTCGTATGGATTCTCATTCGCTCCACAAGCGGCCCGCCAGGAGTTCCGCTGTTGACGGTACTGATTGCCAGGACTCCCTGGAAATCGTTACTGCCCGCCCCCATCATCCTGATTTGAGCAAGAGGTTTTTCTAAATCTCTTCTTGTAACGGTCAATTCCATTTTTGGACTTTTTTCGGTATCCAAAAAAACATTTGCTGCGATTATATCCGCCTCATTCGCTTCCAATAAAATTTTCTTATTCTTTACACTTTTAGTATCAGTCATATTTTTCCCTTTAACTTTTATCGGCTATTGTTTCCTGCAACTGTTGCGGATTCACTTGAATTCGCAAATAGCCACCACGATATTCATTGCTCAGTAAATTCTGAGCAGAGTTCTTTGAGATGCAGTTCTAATTGTTGTTTCATTTGTGAATTCCTTTTATTAGAAATAAAATTCACTGAGGCTTTTATTCACATGAAGATTGCAACCGTGCCCCCGTCTTTTTCGCTACTTTGTCGTCCTTGGATGCTTTCCTGGCTGTCCAGAGACGTCTTCTATCCGAATATCTCCTTTTTCTATCGGTCTATTTTACCAGCCACAATTCGACTTTATCTGAGATATCTTTGACCTTCATCCATGTAAGGGCAACGGGCTGACCTTTGCGCAGCGGCAGTTGACCGATAAGCCCGACGCAGTTCCACTCCGGCCTCTTGTCCCGGGAAACGTATTCTTTCGTTTCATCATATTCCGGATTAAGCTTGGGACGCGTTTTCTTTTCAAACTTGCCCGTTCCCACCATCACCGGCATGCCCTTTTCATCGAACACGTCTGTCTCTTCCTCGTAAGTTTCCATTACGGAAATTCGGTGTTTGCCGACAACCTCTTTTCCATTCTTGTCGTACAGATTGACCTCTTTGAAAACCGGCATTTCCACCTCTCCCTTCATTTTCTCCTTTTTTTCCACCTGCCGGTACTTCCCATTCCGGAAGACGATCTCTGTATAGGTGGTTTCCTCTTTGGCAACCTTCTTCTCCATCTTCTGCCGTTCGCGCTTCACTTTCTCTTTCTTCTGAACCATGATTTCTTCCTTATATTCCTCCATTATCATTGCGCCGAAGTCGTCTTTTATATATTTACCTGGCCACTCCAAATACGCTCCACCGAGAAGCCCGGGATTTACAGAGATTACACCGATGGGAACTTCTCCCTTCTTCGCCGGCCGTATCGCGTCCTTCTCCAATACGACTGACGTGCCGGGCTTTATTGCTTTTCCATCAGCGGACAGGAAGTATTCGGCAAAGTCACTGCCCGATCGCGCACTTGATAGTGCATCTATATTTTGTTGTTGTTCCTTCAAAGCTTCTATTACAAGCGGAATCAACCCGTCGTAGTGCAGACTAAGAAGCTCCTCTTCACCCATCTCATTGATGCCACCCGCTACCACTTCAGGCACCACCTTCTTCACTTCTTGAGCTATCAAACCAAGATGGGTCTTACTATCGCGAGCATCTTTGTCTAGCCAGTTAAAATAGACACCTCGCAGATTTAAAATCTTTTTTAGTGCATTCGAGATGGGCTGAACTTTGGTTTTTTCGCGCACATCACTAAGGGATCCGAATCCACCTCTAATATTGAAATTCCCGGTATCCTCAATGCGCGCCTGTAGCTGCTTGCCAACGCCATCACGTTGTGTCCAGAAATCATAGCCACTTCTCCAACCAGCACCGCCGTGCTGGTAGAAGACGGTTTCACCTCTTCCGCCTGATTGATTCCAACCAATAACAAACTGAGCGCCAGATAAATATGGATGTGTCAGATGTAAATTCCCAGGACTAAAGTTAATAGTCCCCTGATTTGTTGTTACAGCTATTCTTGTCGTATCTGCCACTTGAAGCTGAAGATCGCCGGTGAACGTTAGCGAGGAGACTCGTGCTTTGCCATTGACATCCAAGGAATATGCGGGATTATTCGTCCCAATACCGACTTTACCGGCGATTATAGCCCCGCCGCTGGGACTTCCCGCGCCCCCGTAGCCGATAGTTAAACCCCCATCGCCACCTATCAATCCGCTCCCCATCCATAGGCTCTTGCCGTTATAGCCCCTGATCCATGCACTATCAATCATGTACCATCCGCCGCCGTAAGTATCACTGTACCAGCCGGTGTTGCCCGTAGTTCTTAACCAAGCATTTTGCGCACGAATATCGCCGGCAACATCAAGTTTATAACCGGGATTCGTCGTCCCGATGCCGACGTTGCCACCATTGGATTGCAAGGTGAGCCCCCGAACAGTGACACCCCCATCATCAAAAGCATTGATAATTGCACCTGCCACGACGCCTGGAGTATGGTGACTGCTAATTTGCAATCCCGTAGACAAACCTGCAACAGTCTGCATTACACTTAACTTCCCCTGAGGATTCGTCGTCCCGATTCCGACGTTGCCAGAAGTTACCATCAAACCTTTTCCACTGACTACTTCTACGTAACTTTTCTCATAACCTGTTCCAGCACCAGTTCCAGCTGACAATTGAATTCCTGTATCGAAGTTTATTCTTAGTTGTTGATATGTATTGGCTGTCCAGGCACCGGCTGTCCTGTAAATGCCGTAAATATTTGGTGCTGGCGTATACCAGGTAATACCAGCATTAGCAACAGTATCTGTTATGACATTTGATTGGGGGGTGATCCAGCCATTATCAACATCCAACTTAGCGCGAGGATTTGTCGTCCCGATGCCGACGTTGCCGCCATTGGATTGCAAGGTGAGCCCCCGAACAGTGACACCCCCATCATCAAAAGCATTGATAATTGCACCTGCCACGACGCCTGGAGTGTGGTGACTGCTAATTTGCAATCCCGTAGACAAACCTAGAACAGTCTCCATTACACTTAACTTCCCCTGAGGATTCGTCGTCCCGATTCCGACGTTGCCGTCCGAGCTTTTTATCCTGATGCGCTCTGTTCCAGAAGTTAAAAGAAAGAGGTCTTCATTGTAACTTCCAATCATTCCAGAGTCAACCCTGATTTCCTTATCGAAATAATATCGTGGTCTGTCGGTTTGAAAATGAGACCAACCTGTATTTTGTGGCCCTACATCGACATATCCATAACCCGTACTGATTCGAAGCGCCCCGG
Organism: Candidatus Methanoperedens sp.; assembly: GCA_041491305.1. Classification (GTDB taxonomy): domain Archaea; phylum Halobacteriota; class Methanosarcinia; order Methanosarcinales; family Methanoperedenaceae; genus Methanoperedens. Next base: position 26,385 of record JBGPUU010000015.1, on the reverse strand, counting down.
ATTGATTACCTCTGATGGAACCGTTAATTTCAAGTTTTTCTTTTGGTTCAGGAGTCCCGATTCCGATGCTGCCGTTCACCAGCACCGTCAAAAGATGCGTGCCCGATCCATAGTTCCCGTTAAATATCCTGAGCCCCCTAGAATTTCCTGTAAAGTCAGAGACAACATGAAAATTATTGGCTGAAATGGAGGTAGTACCAATCTGAAGACCCTGCTCCGGTATATGCAGCGGGGTTTTAGGTTCTGCAGTTCCTATGCCAACATAGCCATTCGTGTGGATCCTCATCCTTTCTACTGGTTCAGACTCTCGAATACCGGTGGTATTGGTAGTGAATGCCATGACCCCCTTAAGGTCATCGTTATTTCCTGTTCCGCCTGCTCCGAACATTTCGATCCGCGAAAGGACCGTAATCTTATTTTCTAAGAAATCTCTTCTTGATACGCTTAGATCTGCATTCGGACTACCTTCAGTGTCCATTACATAAAAATCCACAACGTTTGCCATTTTTCTTTCTCCTTTATTTCCTATAGGCGGTATTATTGCGCTGGTAACTTTTGCTCCTCCACATCCAGTATTCCAACATCAGCTCTCACTGCTTTGACTTCCCAATAGAATTTCTGGGATGGGTTCTTGCGGTCAATCATTTTCACATCGAATTTGCCGTCATCGACTTCCGAGGCTGCAAGCATAGAGACCGGGGAATCACCTTCAAATTTTGGCGTAATTAACACAGTCCTGTTTACTTTCCTCGTCAGTGCTTCAAAATAATCAGGAAGCTGGATAGTCGTCCTGCCTTCGGAAAGTTCCGCTTCCCCGCGATAGAAAACCGCGTTCTCAGGCCCTTCAAGCGTGGTATGGATAAGATATTTGTTTTCCGGATCCAGCGGATGATGTGCCATAAAGGCTTTTGACCATCCTGTTCCTACGACTAACCGCTTTGTGCTGAGGTTAAGGCCAATTGCATTATTCGTTCCTTCCACTGCACCGCCGACCATGAACCAGTGAGTGCCTGATGCATCAGTTCCGTTCAAGTATGTACGTGTTCCGTCCGCAGATATATTACCTGCAACATGGAGTTTTTGCTGTGGATCTGCCCTCCCGATGCCGACATTGCCTCCATTTGGATTAATGGAAGTAATTGTACTACCGATACTGTTTATTAAAAACGCCCCTCCTCTCTGCCACCACAGGTTCGCTTTCATGGTATTAGCTTCAAAGAACTGGATTGTCGGTCCTCCCGCTGCCGGCGTTCCAAGCCTCCCTATTGTACCTATGGTATCTATTATTGATGCTGCCGCTGCCGAAATAACCGGCTGGCCTGCTAAAGTCGCTGCAGACCTGACTGGAGCCGCCGCACCCATTGGTGCGATTCTTGTCCCGATGGTAGGCGTTGAAATTGCAGGCCTTGTCACTGTTGAAACTACTGTTGGACCAGGAGTAATCGTACCGAGAGTTATTGGGGGTTGTACCATTATTGGCGGTTGCACCGTTATAGGCGGTTGTACCGTTATGGGTGGTTGTACCGTTATGGGCGGTTGTACCGTTATGGGTGGTTGTACTACTATGGGTGGTTGTACCACTATCGGCGGTTGTACCGTTATGGGTGGTTGTACTACTATGGGTGGTTGTACCGTTATGGGCGGTTGTACCGTTATGGGTGGTTGCACAACTATGGGCGGTTGGAATACTGTTAAGAATTCATTCGTAGAATCTATTTTAATGAAATCATCAGGTGCCAGATCGGATGCCCTGAAAATACTCTCTCCGCCCTTGACATCAAGATTCGCCCCCGGATTTTTAGTTCCGATGCCGACAAAACCCTTATCATAATAAATCCCTTTGCCATTGTTGAACCACTGGCCGAGCGGGAGATTGGTTATCAATGAGCCGTCGCCGATAAACGCAGCAGCTTTGATTCTGCCGTTAACCTCCAGCTTCTCAGAAGGCGTCGCCGTCCCGATGCCTACGCCGTTGGCTGCCAGTACTAATGCATCCTGGAATGAATCGTTGTTTATAGTAAAAGGGGTGAAAGAAGCTCCCGTGATTTTAACGGCCTTAAGAGAATTATCATCAGCTGAAGCAATTCTCCATTCCTGTTTTCCGTTATTCACGGCGATTGAAGGACCCCAGCTTCCGGGTTTTCCAAGAATCTCAAGCCCCGCATTAGCGGTTGGACCTCCTGCATTTATTAACACATCCCCGTCAACCTGGAGCTTACGCGCAGCAGCCGACGTTCCGATGCAGACCCTACCTGAGCCGTCTATCGTCATCCTGGCGACTGAAGCCGTCGCAAAACTCAGCGGATGTGCCGTATTCGTTCCGATTATCATTCCTGCAGGCGCGCCCCACCAGCCGAAATCGTGCGCCAGAACCCGCGCATCTATGCCAGCCGTAGTTCTGACAGACAATTTTACACTCTTCTGGCCAAGGATATCAAGAACCTTGCCCCACGATTCGCCATTCTCGGCGTTTGCTGTCCCGATACCTACGTTTCCCGAATTATCAACATTCAGGGCAGGATCTACAAGTCCGTCTGCGCTTACGATTTTACTGTGCCTGTGGAGTGTATTGGCAACCGAGTTGTCGGTTAAAGACACCCAATTGGCACCATAGGCAACATCGGCTAAATTACCATCAAGACCGATTTTCCATTTATCTGCGGTTTCATCCCAGATTATCTGGGCGTTTTTTACACTACCTCCGCGGAAAACCTCAAGACCCCCATTAAGGGTCTTCGGGGCGGGCTGTGGTGGATATTTATTCACTACGACGACATTATCTTCAACTTCCAGCGTTTTGGTCTCGATTGATGTAGTATCACCCCTGACATCAAGATTTCCATAAATAGTACAGTCACCATCTACAACCAGGTTCTTATCTCCAGGGTCGGAATCCCCACCAATATGCAGACCTCCTGTAATGCCTCCCTTTAAAGACAGAGCTCCGCTGAATTTAGTTAGTTCCGAAGTGACAAGAATCCCGTTTTTACCACCGATTTTCTTTCCTTCAATCAAAGGCTCGTATGTTTCATTTTCAATTGAAAGCGTCAATTTGCCGTAGGCTCCCGCGTAGGTACGCAGCGGCGTTTTGCTATCTTTATCAAAATAACTGACGTTGATGGTGGTGCCGATAGTTTGAACCAGAGCGAGTATTATTTTACCTTCGCTTTCTTTAATATTTAACCTGTTTGTATCCCTGTCGATTACGGCTTTCTCGACCCAGTGGATTTTATCTGTGCCGCCCCTGTCCGGCACTTCATCAGCAGCTTCTTTTTTATAAAAAATATAAATATATACGCCTGCCTGCAATTCTGCAGTGCTCAGAGGCACTGTAGCAGGCTCTGACAGTACTATCTCCTCGCTTATATCCTCATTCTCATTACCCTCATCCTGCGAGCCACCGACTGTATTAATAGCCATTCCAGGCTCGACTATGACTTTACCGGAATCAACTATAACATCCAGGCCCCAGACTATCCCCTGTGTGTGGAGATGCCTGTTATGAAGGCGCCGCATCCGGATATGATAATTCTGTTCCAGGTTAAACTCTTCCTGTTTGAGGAAGAGACCATCAAAATACCGCATTCTTTTAACTTCTGCCATTTATTTTTACCTCCTTAATTTATCAACATAAAATACAATTTTTAATCAACTCTCTGTTCTCTCAGTCGCTGTTTTTTCCCATGATCAGGCCGCCGAGCAGTGTATCTACTCCCACTGTGGAATGGTAGGATATCTGCATGGTCGGGGCCTGGATTACCAGCAAGTAGTACGTGTGGGCAGGCTTTTCCTGGTCGATTATATCTATGATAGCTTTCTTCTTTTTTTCAAGCATAACCCGGTCAAGCATGGGCAATTCCATGAAAACCTGGAAATAGTAGGGGAGACCTTCCCCGACCACTGTATTCATCCCGACGGTTGAAGTGACTCCAACCCTGAACGGGTCTAAAAATTCAAATATGGATATCTTGACATCCTCGCCAACATATATTTTAATATATTCTTTAAGCCCGTCCAGTGTTCCGCGCTTCTGGTACAATGGTATGATTTTGGCTATCAGGTCGCGTTTCTTCCTGGCGTTATCTGCGTTCCAGTCTTTCTCCTCCTTAAGGATTAATGCCATCCATCCCGCAAGCCACGACAGGAATTCCAGCGGGGTTTTATCAGGATCAAAGTAATCCTGGATACAATCCAGTATTTCTTCTATGCCTTTCTGTTTCTCGATATCGTCCGGAAACGCCTCTTCCAGAAGGCTCAAATTCAGGAGGACAAGGTCATTGCCTGCCGGGTTTTTTTTGATGAGTTCTTTTGTCGTATCGGTTAATATTACCTGGCAGAATCCTTTTTCATCGTATAACGGTTTGAAAAGCAGATCGTTAAATTCAAAGGACAAAGCATTTATGAGTGCTTCGGACGGGGGACTCGAACCGTCATACCCATCAAGCAGCGATACAGTTTTAGGTGAAAATAATTTTCTTAAGTGCAGGGATAACGGATCATTAACATCCCGAAGCCTGGATGCCAGGCTGGCAGGGTTCTTGATATCCACCTGCGTCAGCGAGTAGGCTGAAAGGATATTTTCGAACGCCTTCAGGAATCTTCCCAAGAAATTATCCTTTTCTTCAGGCTGGTAAATCCCGGGCAGGTACCTGAGATACTTACTTTGATCTTCTTTATTATTCATAAGGCGCCTTTTCCACTGTTAATTCGGGCAATGCGATTAATTGATGTTTTTCTATATCCGCAGAGGCCGCCTCTGCATCACCGTTTATCCATAACTCTGCAATATGGTCGATATCGGCTATCTCTTCAAGAAGATGATAGAGTTCGGACCTGTAGACATTTCTTCCAAGCGGCCATCCCGTTCCATCAGGCCCGCCGGTAACGGGGTGGAAGTACTCATTTATCCTGTTTGCAGCCTCTTGTATGACCTGCGCTTCGTTTTTATTTTTCTTAAGAGCTATCCATACCTTGAGGAATATATTCTTGTAAAAAGGGGACACCACATGCACCCTGGTTGTGATCAATTTTTTTGCTTCCAGATACCCCTTTACCTCTTCTTTTAACAACGGCGATGGCTTCGGTTTGTCTTTTGAACCCGAATATATATTCGGTTTATTGCTCTCCATTTTGACATTGAATTTATCGGCCATGACATTATCAATCGTCAAAACAGCTTTCGTTTTCTCTTTGTTCAGGCTGAGCCGGAGGGAATGATTTCCAATAGACAGGCTTATATTATATTCATCGGGTTTTTTAATTTGTGCGTCTTCCACCCAGTTTGCAACATAATTTTTTCTTATGTAACTTTTAAATATGTCTTTTTCTGCCGTCGGAATATTATCAAAGCAAAACAGATACTCTTCACAGTACCTAGAATCTTCTATCCAGGCCGGGACTATAATTATGGAAACATGGCCAGGCTTATTTTTGTCTACAGTACTGTATTCCAGATCCCGGTTATTCATGCAAACAGCTCTTCCTTCCTGACCGTCTTGTAATTTCGTCATACAGTCAAGGGCTTTATTTTCAAAATCCGCGGAAGTAACAGCCCTGTATCCCGACTCCATATAACCCACAGAAGCTTCCTTGATTTCGATTACACTTTTCTTATTTCCACCCTCAATAGCCAGAAGCAAATCCAGGAGTTTCCTGTATTCAATATCCAGGTCCGGAACATTGTAGACAGAGAGGTCGCTATTTTTCTTTTCAACATGCAGGTAGCGGGCCCGGCATCCATTAATTATTAGATTTGCCTCATCTTCTTTCTCGCCAAGGATTAACTCTGCCCGGTTTTTACCTTTTTCCTCGACAGCGATGAGTGTATTATCAATTTTTCCGATAATTGTTGTTTTGGTTGCCCAATCCAGATCAAAATCGTCCTTGAGAAAAGACCGGAATGCTGCAAAATCATTCTCTTCTATCGTATTCCAGTTGAATAAGAAAGGACCGTTCAGCAATTTCACAAGTTGCGCCCTTTGCGGGACACCTGCTATCAGCTTTAAAAAGTTAATATAGGATTCATCAGGCACCTGGTTTGTCCTGTAAATCACCATTTCGCCAAGCCATGAGAAAAGTTCAAGGAGTGTTATTCCGGGATCTGAAGGGTTATGGTTTGTCCAATCCCTGTTGTATTGCGGAATAAGAGCCCTGGCTTCTTTCATCAGGTCTTCAAAACTCCTGTCATCCAGATTGGGTATGGGTATGGACATTTTTCACTCCTTTAGCGTGTTGACATTTCGGGCCCGAAACACCATCTGCAATAATCGTATCCGTCGATCTTATCGAGGTTTCTCGTAAAAATCATATGGTCTTCCCGTATCTGGTCCAGTTTGCAATTCGGTTGTTCTTTGCTCAAGTCATGGATTTCGTTTGTGTTGGTATTCATGAGATACCGGTATTCCAGTTCCTCTTTTGGTTTTGTGTTTATCGCATGTTCACCTGAATAAACAAGATAGTTCGTCTCAATGAATATTTTTTCAGAATTATTCACCTTTTTTATCGCTCCGGTTACTTGTTTTGAAGGATCATCCCTGAGGCTCATGACAAAACTATCGCCGGCATTAAGGATTGCAATCTTGAGAGGATTAAGACTTATATCGCCTTCAGGAACCTCATTGAGAATGAAAGATTTAATCCGCCCATCAGAGGTCTTAACTATACTGCCCGCAGGATATGCGGTTTCAATATGCGATTGCTCGCAATCAAGGATATCACCAAACCTCTCATGGGACACCGACTTTATTACGAGGCTTGCAATACTATCCTGATGGCTCAGGATGATATTGTCCCCCTCCTTAAAACCCATAACAGTGAGCGTATCTATTTCTTCTTCAGGAAGATTTTCAGCCAGGGAAAACGAGAGTTTTCCATCACTTGTTTCCACCCTGCTGTACTCAGGGTAAGAATCGGTGAGAATTAAATTCTCCTTTAATACCAATTTATACATCTGGACTGAAGCATTAAGGGTCAGCCCGTCAACATAGTCAACGCCGTCTGTACTTTCGATGACTTCATAAACCTGTGATATGTATACATTTCTGCCAAAATCCCATCCCTCTTTTTCAGGGCCGCCGATAAGCGGGTGGAAAAACCGCTTGAGATTTTCGATGATTCTTCCCTCGATGATTTTTGCATCGGCGATTGATGTGAAATGTACCTTCGCCTCAACACCCACCCGAATATAGCCCGGCCCGATAAGGGTAATCTGGGAAGGGTAGGTTGTGAGATATGTTGAGGTCCTGTTGAAAATATAATCCTGGATTTCATTAATCAATCCCTGGCTCGGGACAGGTTTGGGATTTTCGCGTTCATCCGGGACAATAATCATGGTAATCCAGCCCGGCCTGAAATTTTTGCCCGGGTCGGTAGTCGGCAGGCATTTGACCCTGGCGACTTTGGGGGAAGCCTCCCTTACCAGCCATTCGAAATCCTCATATGTGACAGCCCTGTCACGGTGCTTGATTGTCTGCGGTCCCTGTTCCCTGAGCCAGTCAAGGTTCTTCATGTCCCCGCCTCCGTCGGAATCCTCATGATTGGTAACCGATTCAACAAAAGGAAATGCCGTTCTGAGCTTTGTTATGGACCGGACGCCCGTTTTATTCCCAATCGCTCCCCCGCCGTACTGGTAACTGCACCTGATATTATCCTTCCCTGCAGGGGGAATCATACCCCTTTCGCCATCGCCGAAGGTTATCGTCCCTTTATTGCGGTCAATAGTATAGTGCCGGCTCTGGGGACCTGAAGAGTAAAGATAATTCTTTTCATGCCACCGCACCCGGTACCCGATAACATTGCCGTCATCATCCTCAATCTCTTCTATCGCATCCTTTCCTTCCTCAAGGCGGATGGCTGATTTCATGTCATCGGTAAGTGATATCTCAAGCACCATGACTTTTTGTCCGGGTAAAACAGGGAAATGGGAAAAATTGAAGACCTGGCCGGTTTTGCCATCGCTTGAACCCAGGATCTCGCTGTCAACTGTAATGCGATTATGTGCCCAGACTGTATTCGTGTAGATGCCTTTCAATCGGGGCAGGTTATCATACTCGCCTTTATCCAGCCTCGCCCGTATCCAGTAATATTCTGTTTCCAACCCGAAGCAGTACCTCTTTTCCATGTCATCCGGCGCAAGGAATTGTATCATTTCCATTTTTGTCAGGTTCCTTGTCCCGTCTTCAACGCTCAGGAGTGACCAGGTCTTACCTGTCCAGTACTCCCATGCCAGGACCGGGGGGTCGCCAGATGCAGGGTTCATGGCCGCAATGAACATATTTTCAAGGAGCGGGAAGAATATGGTCACCGGAAGCGTGGAAATATCCTGGTCGAATGCAAGGTAAACTGCCTGCTGGGTATCGGTTACAGGCTGGAATGGGGTGATGTTTTTGCCTTTGGACGCTCCGGTTTCATAGTGATAAATGAAATCGTTATATGTAAGAATAGTTTCCATATCCTTTCCAGACAGGTTAAAAGAATATTCAAGCGCCAGGCTGCTTATGGACGGCGGTTTATATGTAAGCTGCCTGTATAGCCATCCGGTCTTTTTGATAGTAAATTCCGTTGAACCCAGGTCGGGTTCAAAGGCAGAATCGATGGTGAGTGAGTTATCGAAAGAAATGCCGGTGACGGTTCTTGTCTGGTTCTGCTTTACGGCTATGATTGAATCGCCTATAACGAGTTCGGTTTTGAACTTCGTCTCCGTTCCCGTAACAATATTACCTCTGCTTGTAATTTTTCCAGAACCTGTGCCTGCATCTACTGAAATCTTGTCATAACTTGCATCCTTGCCGTAGTTCCCGTCGATTATGCGCACGCGAACCCAGTTATTCTTTTCACCGTTGATTTCTTTCTCTTCTATTTTGGGGCATGTGAAGCTAACTTCATTGTTTTCCATAACGGTTGTATCGGCTGCCCATGTATATCTGAGCTGCACAGTATCGCTGGCCGCACCTGAGAACACGGAATCGACGTATGTTACAAATAATGGCACATCAGATTCGCCTGCGATGCTCTTTTCAATATAAGTAAAAACCTGACCGGGAGAAAGTATTTTGTCTTCTTTCGTGACCCCGTCCTTGCTCAATGTGAGCCATACCAGTCTCGGGCTTGACTTAGCATCAACCGTGTTAGCGGTTAATTTCCAGCCGCTACCGATATCCCAGGTTTCCCCTACTGCAAGTACCTTTTTTTCAGATGATGAAATACCCTGCTCAATGACTAACCTGGCAATTTTATTCGATTGTCCATTTATTGCAACATACGGCATATCTTTCCATACTATTTCAAGATAATGTGTGCCGGTTGAACCGGAAACTTTGTTGCCGCTGCTATCAAGACCATAATCAATATAGTTATTCGGATCAGCTTCGTGTGCCTTGTATTCATTCAACTTTGTTTTTACAGTAAAAGCTTTCGTGGTATCCTTGAAATTGTAGTCGCCATGAGGTGTCAGGACTCCGGAGCGTGTTGTTTTATCTATCATCTTCCAGTTATTTCCATCCCAGAATTCCCAGACGAGGGTTATAGCTTCAGTATCCGGTGAATCCACTCCAAGTGAAAAGTTGAATTTTAACGTTATGATTGCGTCTTTCTTGGAAAAAACCTCTTTTGAGCCTATATAAAAAGTATCATTGAATTTTGGTCTTTCACCGAAAGGAAAGAAATCCTTTGCCAGATCTATCGGGACATTATTGAAAAATGCTAAATCCGAAGGGACAGTGGAGCCGGGAATCGAGACACTTGCTTTTATTGTGTTTATCTCCGGCAGGTTTCCTTTTGTAATCGGGGTATTCAGTTCGGCATAAATCCAGTGATTTGTCCAGTTTTCCTGCGTCTCTCTTCCAACCACTGTCTTTTCGGAAATTCCGCCAACAGGTACAAAACTAAAACTTCCGCTCTTCAAAAGGTTAACGACACCCATGTCACTACCGGCTGCAACATCCAGGGATTTTGGCGCTGAATTTTCATCAAAACAGTACCATTTCACTTTCCTGGGAACAGCCTGTGCTACAGCGGCGGCTTTGAGAGTTATATCAATTGTAATGACAGCCTTTTCCTTGAAGCTGAAAAGTTGACTGTTGCCGAGGTAAAGGCGGTGAGGAACAAGTTCCTCCCCTTTGAAAAGGACAACAGCATCCGTTGTATTGCCGGAGAGAACTGCAGTTTGATTAGCCCATTCATCCTCATCAGGTGAAAGACTTACCGCCCCGACCAGTTTCTGCGGGATAATCGTGATGTCTTTTATGGTTTCAAAAACGACGGCTTCTTTTTCTTTTGTCTGGGCAGTGGCTGCCTGTGTCCCTGAGGGAATTTTCCGGTAGCTGGTTTCACCTTTTGCCATGGTAAAGGTCAGCGGCGCCGCAGCTACCCTGGGAGGAAATAAACTTGTTCCTACCATATCCAGGAAAGTCAGGAAATTCTTGTCTGGTACTTTGTTCAGCCGCTGGATTATTATCTCAAGCATCCTGGAAAAGATGTGCATGAGGGCATCGGCGTATTTATCAGACTCGATTGCATCCGCATCTTTCCATTCGGGACAATAATAAAGAGCCAGGTCCCTTACCTGTTCATATAACATCTGCTGGTCTCTTGAGTCGATTTTAGGCGGGTCTATGGTCATGGAACATTCCCCCTCTCAAGATAGAATGGATACACCAGGTTATCCTTTGTGTTAGTTGTTTTTACCATGTAATCTATAGAGATGATAAGTTTGTTTTGTTCTGTATCGTCAGGCTCGGCGTTCACTTTCAGTAATTCAATCCTTGGTTCATACTTGAGCAGCGCTTCTTTTATGTAAAATGTTATGAGCGTGGCAGTAGCAGTATTGTTCGGCGCAAAAACAAGCTCGTTTATACCGCATCCGAAATCAGGTCTCATGACCCGCTCCCCCTTCGCAGTGCCAAGGATTATCATAATAGATTCCCGGATGGAATCGTTACCCCCGGAAGAAATTATCTTCCCATCTTTAATGGATACCGGGAACTTCCAGCCGCTTCCTAAGAAATCTGCATCGGTCATTTATCCTCCAATCAAAACGGTACCAACCGCCATGACAGTGCCGACAGGAAGGTCGGAGGGGTCATTGCAGGTCATGGCCATATCGCCGTTCCTTGCCGCCATTTTCCCGTTTATCTTTACAGTTGTACTTCCCATTTTTATAGTCCCCTTGTTTGAGGGTGGACTCTGGAACGGTCCTCCCTGCGGAATATGAGGCGGCGTGTTTGAAGCCGTTGAATCAACAGTGGCTGCCGCCATTCCCATTATTTTTACATCCGAGCTGAGACTGCCGTTTATAATACCGACAAAAGGATGAGGCAAGGGCGTAGGCACAGGCGGCCCCGGAGGTGCGGGTATCAATATAATATGCGTATCTGTTGCCATTACCTGGTCTCCCTGTTTCGCTGCCGGTTGTCCCATATTAATTAATGTTCACCGTTGCCCCTTTGATAGTTGTAGTCCCGGAGGCTTTCAAATCCATACTTGACGAAGCCTCTATCTTTGCCGAAGCCTGTGTTTTAACCTCAAAATCGCTGGCTTTTATGGTCACTTTCCCGTTGGGCGCGGATATTTCGATGTCCTTGTCTGAATTTATGGAGATTTTCTTTTCTTTTGTATCGATGATTATCTTGTTATTTTCCGATTTATCCACTATCTCAATCTTTTCCTGCCCATCGGTATCATCAAGCCTTATCACATGCCCGCTTCGTGATTTTATGATCCTGAAATTGTTCTTCCCGTCATCATTAGTTAGAGGCGGGGTATCCTTGCCATTCCATAACGAGCCTATTACGTACGGGATGTTTATGTCGCCATACTCAAAAGCCACAAGCACTTCGTCATTCACCTCGGGCAAAAAAAAACCGCCCATTTGTTTCCCCGACATAAAAGAAATAACTCTTGCCCAATTCGATTCGTCCTCCGCGCTCAAACGGGGTATTTTTACCTTCACGCGTCCGAGTTTATCAGGGTCTTTATTATCGGTCACGACCCCGACAACCACTCCGTTTATCCTCGAATCCGGTCTCCTGCTTTGCGTAAGTATTTCTGTAATGCTCATACCCCGGTCCTCCTGACCCTGAATGTCGTTGTGTATGCTCCTTCGCTTAAGGAATGAACTGTAGATGCGACATAATATGTGCCGCTGAGCCTGTCTCCCAGGCCTTTGATTTCTATGGTTTTTCCTGCCCGTATTTTCGGGTTCCCGCCGCAAATCCCCTCGCCTGTCACAAATTCCTGAAGATTTAGATTATACTTCGCCTTTGCGATATTTTCAGCGTCTTTTGAATCAATGATCAAATCGTCCACTACAGAGACAGCCGAAGCTGTGAACGCTTTTTCTGACATTTCATATCCTGATTCTTTACCTTTCATTTTTGAATTCTCACTGCCTTTTGTAGCTGAGGAGGTTATTTCCTCCTTGTCTTTAACGTTCCAGCCCCTGACCTCAATTTTACTTCCTTCGGTCAGTGTGTTTATCCGGGCTGAAAAATTAATCAAATCTATCCCGTACTGGAGTGTTACCTCCGGGGTCTTGTCTTCCTGGGATTTGCGGAAAATAAATTTCTTATCATCAACAAGCATTTCATATCCAATCCTGTTTGCGCGTTCAAGGAGGAACTCATAGTTGGTCTGGTTATTCTGGAATATATACGGCTGGATAGTTCCCGTATCGTCGACATTGGGTGAAAGACTGACATCGGAAGCAACCTTTGATGCGATATCGCTGTCTTTCATATCCTTGAACGAGCGCCTCATTGTCCCGAACCTTAGCCTGTGAAGCCTGTCATAACCTCTTACCTCGACAAAGGAAGAATCACCGAAAGTATAATCAAGTGCGGTGATTTCGCCCGTCATCATTTCTACCGTGCTGTCGATGCCCATGGAGATTTTTACAATGTCCCCGACCTTGAAGGTCTTAAGGTCAACGCCTCTCCAGTCGCCTTTAAAAAAATCAACAGTATTGAATTTGAATGTAAACATCGCCGGAAGATTGATCTCATCTTCAAGGGTCACTCCTTCAACAGCTGATAATAACTCTCCTGAAAGCTCACTTCCGTTCAGGAGCAGCTTGAAATTGGCGATATTTATTACATCGGATGCCATAAGGCAGGACTCCCTAATCCGGAATTATTAAAGTCCTTCCGATGTCATCGTCTGTTGGAAACTCACGCGGGTTAAGAATATTGTTCTCGTCAGCGATTTTCCTCCATAAAGATACATCCATGAGCGCCTTGTCCGCGATAAGGTCAAGCCTGTCCCCGCTTTTTACAGTCCACAGTTTCCTGCAGGCTTCAGCCCCTTTTAACTTCGCGTCTTCTTCGGTTGTTACAACAGACTTGAATGTGACTGTCAGGTCTGCTCTTACAGGTATCCCGCTCGGGAGAAAGAGGGTGAACTTCTGGTCATGTTTATAGATGATTCCCTTGTAAGTGAATTTTCCCCAGCTGAACAGGCATATATGAGGTTTTTTTGTTTGTTTTCCCTCAACAGTAGGCATAACGAGTGAGGTTATCTTTTCTATTTTCTCCCTGACATCGGTTTGGTCTTCGTAAGTATCGAAGAGCAGTGTAACAGTGAAATCAGAAAGATTTACTTTATTGAAACTCAGCGATGAGCCTTCACCGGTTGTCACTGCAAGTGTCGAGACTGTATATTCCTTCGGATTAAACATCACTTCTATATTTTCATTCGTATCGAGTACGGTTATTTGCGCCTTTGAAACCATCAGGATAGCCCCCTTCTGTCTTTTTCTATCGAGATTCTTTTCTCAATCATCTTGTAAACGGTATCGGCAATCCTGTTTATTTCATGGAACGGTTTTTCTTTGAAGGATTCCCCGATAAAAGTATCATTTATATTCCGGGAGACTGTTTTTTCCGGCTGTTCCCTGTTTTCCGGAATAATTTCTGTTTTTTGAACCACCGGTTTTTTAAAAATCAGTTCCTGTCCGGAGTTATAGGCAAGCCCGCCGGTTGGACTCTCCACTGGTGTTTTCATGTCATTGAGAATACCGTATTTCAAACCGATACCATGCCCGGGAAAAACAAGGTCGGAAAATTGTTCATCAGCGGGTTTCAATATTATTCCCCCGCGATGTGTGCGGATTGTATTATTTCTTCCTGTCTTTTCATATTCCCTGATAATATTTTCATAGTGTGTATTCACGATAGTTCTGTTTTGCACGTATGATTCTGTGCCTTTTTCTGTCATGCCCCGGATACCTGCCGGATTCACATCCGCGTTTATGCGCGATGATTCCCCGGATTGGTTTTCATTATATGAAGGATTCAAGACCATTTTTAAAGGTCTGGTTATCAGATGCGAAGCGGGAAGGGTTTTGTGGCTTATTCCGGTTTCAGTCATCCTCCGGTTTAAGGCATTTTTGATGGCCGGATAACCGCCCGTTCTTGAAAGAGCCGGTTCCAAAGATTGATTCTTTTCATTGTGAATATTTTCGAGGCTTGTTTCTTTTCCGGCTGAAACTTTCCGGGATACTTTTTTGGCCCTGGCGAGAACATCCATTCTATTAGGCGGGTCTAAAAATTCCCCTTCTTTAACAGGATTCCTTAATCCCGATACAGGAGCCTGGATGATCCTGTGTTCTGAACCCGCATTTTCGAGATCGGGCGTTCTTTTTGAATAACCCGCAATCTCAGGGTTTGAGTATATGTTTGAATATATCAAAGTCATATTCACAGGCCGTGTTATCAGATGCGAACCTGGGAAGGTTTTGCGGCTTATTCCGGTTTCAGTCATTCTCCTATTTAAGGCAGTTTTGATATCCGGATGATCGCCCGTTGTTGAAAGCGCCGGTTTTGAAAATTCCCCCTCTTTAACAGGAGTCCTTAATTCCGATACAGGAGCCTGACGCTGTGAGCCTGTCTCGATATCACCCGGTCTTTTTGAATAACCCGCAATTTCAGGGTTTGAGTATATGTTTGAGTATATCAAAGTCATATTCACGGGCCGTGTTATCAGATGCGAGCCGTTGAATAAAAAGTGCTCTCCATTCACGTTATCCTGAGGATTATTTTCATAGCTTATGTCCGCTGCCGCCCCGGTTTGCGGGTATAATGGCTTTGCTGATACCGCATCTTTCCCGGCCGAATGGAAATTCATTTTTTTTGGTGGAAAAGAATTCTTTTCTTCGGGCTGCGTACCGGCTGCAAAAGGATAACCGGTTTGATAGCGCCGTGAACCGAAAATCATGGCGTACGACAATCTTTGTAAATTGCTTACATTCACATTAACAGAATACGTGACCATTCTAATCGGCCGGATTATTAAATTTGGAGAGGATAAAAAAATCCTTCCTGCACTGCCGGATTCCGGAACAGGTTCATAATATTTATTCGATATTGTGATTTCTTTCCTGAAAGCAGTTGTGCCTTCCGGCGGTTTCGCATCCATTACTGCGCTCTTTTTATTGCCCTGAGCAGGATAGGAAGAAGAAAACTGGTTATGTGTGAATATCCGCTCATTCTGATACACTGCGGAATTGTTGAAAAATGTTAAGCCATTTCGTTGCTGAAAATCAACTTTCAGAGGCGCGAACTGTATGTGAGGAAGAACGCCTATGGCGGTATTTTCCGATATTTTTGCAGCCGCACCGGGTCGTTTATCCGACTGTAGTAAAAATCCGCCGTTCTTAATATTTATAATGTTGTATAGTTTCTGAAGATAGTAATTATCAGGTGTTTTTATCAACTGCCTGATAAATTCAAAATAAAAACCGAACTGGAATTTCAGGTAATTGTTGATTGAAATCCTTTGTGCAGGGTCTGATTTTTTATTCTTTGCCTCCAGACCTGATAATCTCAGGAATATCAATGAAGGCAGCCTGCCTGATTTCCTGAAGATGCCGTATTTGCCTGATATCTTTCTTGAAAAATCAAAACCGCCAAGTCCAAGGGGCCGTGCTGATATTTCATTCTGCAAAAGGCGTGATTTCATATCAAATTTCATGTTTTTGTCCATACAGTAAATTCCGCATCCTCAATTACACTACGCCGTGATGGGTCAGAACAAGAGTTTCACTTGCAACCGTATTGCTTGTCGCATTGAATGAGGACACATCCCACTTTACAGGATACGCTTCAAAGAAATACCAGTCCATTACCTGGTTTCCCTGGTGGTCAAGAAGGTAAATAGCGCCGCTTTTCCGGTTGATTATCCCGTTTATGACGTCTTTGTACCAGTTGTACAGCTCCCAATCGATAAGCCCGCGTTTTAAGGTAATATCAGTGTATTTTGTACCTCTGGGGAGCTTATATTCGAAATCATTGACTCCGCCTTCTCTTATGGTATCGACTTCTGTCTGGATGCTCAAGCCGGAAACATCTGTAAATCCACCTGCGATTATGCCTTCAACTTCTATCAGGAACCTGAAGGAGCTATAAGGGTCTTTTCGTGTTCCAACTGCCATTGTTGCTCCTATACTTCGAACATATTCCCCGGTTTTTC
This sequence comes from Candidatus Methanoperedens sp., assembly GCA_041491305.1. Lineage (GTDB taxonomy): Archaea > Halobacteriota > Methanosarcinia > Methanosarcinales > Methanoperedenaceae > Methanoperedens. The sequence continues at coordinate 9,924 of JBGPUU010000015.1, read as the reverse complement.
TCCGTTTTGCTTTTCATTTATTTTACTTACCTCCTCGCACCACTGATGCCGCTCCCTATGTTCCATGTTCATTATAGTATCATAGTCCCAGTGAAAGTGGTAAGCCAAGAAGGCTACCTCCTCGTAGAGGCGGTCGTGGGGGTAGCCTGTTATTCCCCCAGCGATTGCACCTCTACATCGAATTTGTGCTCACACTTCGGACAGACGACCTTTATCACATTCGAACCATTCTGGTTGATTCTCGTATACATTTCCTGCAGGTATGCGAAATCCCCGGCAAAGAGTCCCTCAATAATTTTGGGGTTTACCATCTTCAAACTCCCAAGGCTTGTGACGACCCTGGAAAGAAGGATGACGGTCAGATACGCCGGGTTACTCTGGACCCTCGGGTCTTTCATGGGCAGTATCTCATCAGCAGCGGTGGCAAGCCTCATCTTGCCGTCCCTGTGAAGAGTTCCCGCCTCATCCACATATCCCATGGGCAATGTAAAATCGTGCTCTGTCTGTAAAATTCCCATTTCGCTTCCTTCTTGCTAACTTAGCTTACTTCGTCCTCTTTATCCCTTCATGCACAATCTCGAGTGTTTCTATGACCACTTCGTTCGCCTTTGCGCTAAAACCCGACGGGCTGTACTTTGTGGGCCATGCCTCTACAATATCCCATCTCGCCTTATCATTTCCTTCCTCATCTATCAATACCAGGGAAATATTCTTTCTTGCCTTGATCGCCCCGGTATCTTCAACAGTCTTTCTCCACTGATAAAGATCCAGCGAGTCTGTGAGCCCTTTCTTCAGGGTTATGTTCCCGAACTTGGTGAGACCCGAAAGTTTTTTCTGGAATGGTAAATCGGTTCCTTCCCTGTAATCAACCGAGTCTGTGGAAGTATCCGGGATTGTGGCTTCTGCAAAACTTGCAGTCTGGATCCCATCTATCTCGACCTTGAACCTGAAATTCCTGTACGGATCGGTTCTTGCTCCTGTTGCCATATTATTTTCCTCCTTAGTTTATTTCATTTATTTTGTCAATGTCTTCTGCTGTATCCTGATTATTACGAACTCTGCGGGTTTTACCGGCGCTACCCCGATCTCGACAATCAACTGCCCTGCATCTCTTACTTCGGGCGGATTATTTTCAGCATCGACTTTTACATAGAATGCTTCTTCAGGCGTGCTTCCGAACAATGCGCCGTCTCTCCATACCCTCAGCAGGAATGCCGTTATATTCCTGATTACCGAGCCCCACAACGCGGGCGAGTTCGGCTCGAATACGACCCACTGTGTACCCTTGTCAATGGATTCCTCAAGGAAGAGGAACAGCCTCCTGATATTAATGTATTTCCATTCCGCGTCGGCAGAGAGCGTTCTTGCTCCCCATACCACGATGCCTGACGATGGGAAAGAACGGATGACGTCTATCCCGGTGGGGTTTAATGTATCATGTTCGCTCTTTGTGATAATTCTCTCTATACCGCTCACCGAATCAAGATAACCGTCAGAAATGCCTGCCGGCGCTTTATGGACTCCCCTTACCGAATCTGTATGGGCATATGTCCCTGCGATTGCACCTGATGGGGGAACAGCTATTTTCCCTCCGCTCTGGCTCAGGGGGTCGCTCATATAGACCCAGGGATAATAGAGGGCCGCGAATGAGGAGTTAAATGCATTTTGTCCAGTCCATGTGGTGCCAGTCGCCTCTTTATATTCCTTAACAGTAGTGGGACTGCACCCAAAGGGCGGGTCTGCGATAAAGAAGCAGTCTTTCCTGTTCTGGCAGTAGCTGTATCCTTTTATAATTGCATCTCTCGCTCCGGCTCCGATTTTAACGCTATCAGGCATTAGAACGATATTGATATCATCAACCGTATCGAAAGCATGAAGACCATTCATTGCCATTGCATCGCCTTCATAATCCACTGCGGTTATAGACGCGTCGCCATTATTACCGCCAGTAAGGATCACAGATGAACCTGTCTTCGGGGCATTTGGAGTGGCTCCCACCTTTAGAACTGTAACATACGCCGACTTTACATTGTCAATAACATTTGCCATTGTCAGGTTATCGAAGGGCTCCACTTCACTTCCAGAAAATTTTACTACCAGCTTGAAGCCCCCTGGTATTGTCGTATCTGTGGCGGCTTTTACTTCGATGGAAACCTTATTTCCATATGTACCCATCTCCTTTGCAGTGAAACTTAACGAATCTACGGGAGGGGTGGCACCATCGTTCAAGGTTCCTGCTGAAGCAGCAACCGTCTTTGTGGAAGGGGTTGTTATATCCGTGTAATGGCATGTCCTGACCACATAACATCGGGTTCCTCCTTCCGAAAAGAACTGGTATACTGCATATGCCATAAACGCGTTAGCTGTGAAAGCACCGTATGTGTTCACAAACTGGGTCCAGTTCGCGATAAAGTTTGCCTTTCCTATCGGTCCTTTTTCCGCAATCCCTACAAATGCCCCGGTTGAAGTGCCGACACCTTCGATAGGTTTTACTCCTGAGGATTTTTCCTCAACATATACCCCAGGTGATAGATATTCAGTCATATTTTACCTCCTTATAAAACTTTTAATATTATATTATTATTTATTTTCCCTTTCTTACATAGCTGCTTCTCTTCATTTCAGTTTTTTCAGCTTCTTCTTTTTCCAAAACCACGTTTTCTCTTATCATTAAGTCCTGCAGATGCGATGACGATAAATCCTCATCTGTAACATCTGCTGTGCCTTTCTCTGAAAGGTCGATATGCTTACCGCCTTTCAAATGGATTACAATTCTCTGATTGAGTTTATTTCGTATTACTGGCATAAACCTCCCTTCTGAAATCTACAAATCGATACAAATTTCCATTAGTTACTTTTGCATTTTCTTATTTTTGAAATACCACCCCTGATTTTTCAGGTCAGTTGATTTTGAATTTTAGTTTACACACCTCCATCCTACTGTCTGGTCAGCATTATCGGTTCGATAATACGTGTCACTACGCCTTTTTTTAACAGAACTGGAACGCTCCCGCTTATATATCCGGCTTTGTTGATAGTTAGTGTTATATCGATATCACTATCTATGGTAAACTGGATGAAAAAACCGCCGTCAGCTTCCGAAATTGCGCTCTGTGTCATTGTTGTGACGGTTATTGCGGCATTGGCAATCGGCCTGTAGTCCTTCTCGGCAATCTTTCCCACAAGGACCGTAATCCCGCCGGGAAAGGGGTAATTGGATTTCGGGGTCAGTGCCAACTCGGCAAAAGGCTGTTTTGGGTCAATCGAATTGGTATCGATGGTCAAATTCCCTGGTTTGTAAAAATGACCCCCGCCTGTAAGGACGTGTTCTCCTTCGGGAAGGTCTATCAAAAGGAAATAACCTGTACTGTGTTGAATAATTTTTTTCTTTACACGTGTGGCTTTTAAGAACACGTCTCCGATAGTCTTTTTATCAGGGGAAAGGTCGTCTTTCAGCATTACTGCCAGACCCAGGACCGACTTTGTTCTTTCAAGAAAGGTCATGTACCTGCATCCATCCTGAATAAATCAATATCCTTTTCCATAACTCTTTTAATCACAGCGGGCGGCTTTCCGGACGGGACCTTTACAGGGCTCAGGATGTAGGAGGCCGAGAGCTTGAAAGGCTTGCTGGGAAATCTCTCCCAGAGTTTGTTTATTTCATCAAACGTAAAGTTGGTGGGAACAACCCGTATCTCCTTATTTCCGGCATCTATCAGCCCGCCTTTAAGCAAATCTCCCTTGAGCACTGAATTATCATAGAACAACTGCATGAGCTTTTCAATGATTATCAGTTCGGTTTCTTTGACTTTCGCGTAAGGAGTAAAGATAAAGTGTAAATCAAGAATAAGCGGCGGATATCGCATCTTGTTGGTATCGAGAGGCTCAGACGAGGTATTCCTTAAATAGCCATTCTCGATGATTTGATATAAAAAGACAGAAAGCATCGGATTTCCCGTCGGTTCGATCTCTGCGGGTGAATCAAAGACTATCGAATTTACCGGCTTGAGTTCTGTGATGTTATCCTGGATGAGCGCCTTTAAGGAGTCTCCGATATCTTTTAAAATCGCCATTTATTTACCCTCTTCCTCAATCATTTTGTAATAAGGCTGGAACTCTTCTTTCAAAAACGGTTTCCCCATCTTCATGTATTCCTTCTTCGCCGCCCGCATGATATGATGCATCCCGATTGCAGAGGATTCCTCGGCCGCGTAAAATGCGGACGATAATGCGATGTTCTTGATATTCCCTCCAGCAAGTTTCAATCTCTCTGCAAAAAATGTATAATCTATATCCCCAGCACGCGGCGCGCCTTTCGGGAATATTCCGTTCCATATGAGTTTTCTCTGTTCTTCATCCGGGAAAGGAAAATCAATCACAAATTGCATCCTTCTTAAGAAGGCATCATCAATGTTTTTGCTGAGATTGGTGGCAAGTATGACAACCCCCTCATACTCTTCCATTTTCTGGAGCAAATACCCGATTTCTATGTTGGCATACCTGTCGTGGGCGTCTTTGACCTCGGAGCGTTTTCCGAAAAGGGCATCCGCCTCATCAAAGAACAGGATGGCGTTACTGGTTTCCGCCTCCTTGAATATCTTGCTCAGGTTTTTTTCTGTTTCGCCGATATATTTGCTGACCACGTTAGATAAATCGATTTTATATACATCCAGTCCCGCATCGTGGGCGATAATTTCAACTGACATTGTTTTCCCGGTACCGGATGGCCCTGAGAAAAGTGCATTCAGCCCCTTTCCCAATGAGAATTTCTTATCAAAACCCCAGTCTGTATAAACGATTCCCCTGTATTTGATATACCCTGATATTTCTTTTAACTGTTTTTTTATGTCGTGGGGGAGGACTATATCCTCCCAGGTATAGTGAGGTTCGATTTTCCTGGAATAAACGGCGAGGTTCCTGTTGGACTGCGCTTTGCATCCCATGTTAAGAACTTCCATTGATAACTTAGGATTTCCGGGGTTTTTTGCAATCCTAATATTTTGCGCCGTGGATATGGCATCCTTTATCTGGCCCCCGCTGAGATTGAATTTACCTGCAAGGGCATTAATATCAACATCATCATGGGCGTTGCCATTCAATTGTGATTCCCAGAGGCGCTTACGAAGCAAAAGGGATGGGGAGGGAAATGCCTGGCTTATAAAGCTATGATTTTTTAAAACCCCGGCAGGCTCCCAGTATTGCTCACCTGACAGGAAAATCAAATTCGGAAATTGGTCTAATTCCATAAGTATCCCGGTAGCTCCCACATTCTCGTCTTTCAGCAGGGTATCAAATCCTTCAAAATAAATTGAAGAATTCTGCAATAATGCCTCGCGAACTACAGGTTTTAAATTTTCCAGGCCCTGCTCTTTCATCAAAGCTTTTGAATTCACAACGAGCATTGATATTCCCAGTTCATTGCATACGGCTTCTGCAGCCATCTTTTTTCCCGACCCGTATGGACCGTAAAAAAAGAACATCGGGACTTTTACAATTGAATGATTATTTAGCAGATTCTTGAATGTAGCTATCGTGTCCTCAGGCAGTATAAGATCCCGGAAGGATTTTTGCGGTTTTATGATTGCCGAGAAATTCCGGATTTTCCGGTCTATCGAATTATCCCCGAAGAGAAAGTTTATTATCCTGTCATCGACTTTAAGAAATTTCGATAAAAGGGGAACCTGTTCTTCCCCTATAAGATATAAAAGCCTGTTCTGGATCAGGGTGGCATCGTGTGAAAATATATCTCTTGCCCAGAGTCTTTCTTCAGTCGAACTGCATAGAAGTCTTATCACAAGGTCAACACTTGGCCGCTTCCTGGTCACGTCATTCTGGAAATATGAATACAGCTTTTCATACCGCATGTCCAGTTCAGGCGCGAGGCAGACCAGCAGCGCATCGACCTCGAACGGCTGTAAATGAAAAATCTCGGATAAGATATGAAGGCGCAGTTCCATTCCCTGCTTTATGCTTTCGGCTTTTTTTGTATTTATTTCCCCGGTTATTTTTTCAATTTTTGCATGTTCCAGGACTGAACGGGCATGAGCATTCGATTCAAAAAGAGGAGTTTTTAGAATCGCATTTATTTCGTCTTCCGAGATATACAAACCCTGGAACTCCTGTGAACTCCCAACGTGGTCAGCCTTTGATTTTTCATGATACAGGCGGATAATCGTATCAATCCGGTTGAGTTCTTCAAGAATATGTTCAAGGTTGTTTTTGTATATTGCCATAGTGCTGATACCACATGATTAAAATAACCACAGCTCTGCCTTTTGATGCTTATTTCAATTTTTGAAACTGCTGTTTAAAATAAAAAAATTATATGTATAGAGTACCCTATTCTGAGGGGTTTCATTGCCCAAATGCTCACCCCAAAATTCAAAACGCTATTGTATGTGTTGTAAATGGGCGTATATATGGGTTTCGAATTATCATTATTCGACTTTTCAAAACATCGTTAAGCAAGAATGCAAACACTACTGGTAGATAGGGTAGGAAATTGGCGCAGCATCGTCAATAATCGTTTTTTTTATAAGAGAATAGGCTCCGTCCCTCCCAACATGTTCGATCGCCCTGAAAAGTTTTCCTGCACGGTCAAGAAGATTCCTTTCGATTACAAAATAATCCTTTTCCTGACTGGTTTTTGCCTTTTCTAAATTCATGCGTTCCCTGTATTCCCCGCTATATTCCCCAAGACCCTGAGTATCAACGGCTATAACAGGCTCTATATAATGGATTTTTGGGAAAAGATAGTGCGTTTCAATCGAAGTGAAAAGCCTGACAAATTCAAGAGCTTCCTGCGGACTTTTGATGACAACACGATATATCAGGTCTGATACACTTGAAATCTCAACATTATCCTTTTTCTTCACTGCAATTAGCCGTAAATAACTCTCCACAGGTGATCCAAGTAGTCCTTTTCCACCTTTGTAGAATGAATAGCCTTTAGTGTCAAAGGAAACGCGGATAGGTTCCTTCTCCAGAATCCAGAATTCTTCTGGCATTTTAGTTCCCATTAAAACGTCGGACAGGCAGGAACACTCTTCGGGGCACGGGCACAATAAGTTGTTTTCTCTGCTGAATATGTTGATCGGTAGTCAGCGACGTCCTTGCAACAATCCGTACCGTTTCCTTTGCCCGCACAATCGTGGGTTATTGCCAGAGCATCAGCACATCTCACGTCATTTGAATAGGCATTGCACTCGGACACAAGGTTAGCCTGGGCAAACCATGTATTGTATTTTCTGACAAGTTCACTCTTGTTTGCACCAGACTTTCCCCACGCTACTGCAAGGGCTGCACAGCAGCCATAACCATCATGATCCGTGACATGCCGCTCTTCATGCGCCTGCGTACAACTTTTTGTGCAACAGGTGTTACTGTTACCCGTAACTTTGTATTTTCCGATGGTTGGGTCACATACCGAGGAGCCACCACCATTTTGGCATGTACCGCTCCCGACAAGAGATGCCAGCAGACCATCAGAAGAATACTTGTCTGTTCCCTCATTTTCAGATGTATTTTGATGCGATTTACGTATCTGTGAATGGTGGTATCCCTGTAAAGGTTCATTGGATTTCACAGCAGCATATTGGAAATTATCGGATCCATTCTGCAATTTCGGCAGTTCATTCCAGCGTCTTGCGCATTTCCCGGTTTTAGGCAGAAGAGAGCCTGAACTGAAAAGCCTCTGAACAGCCTGGTTGCCAATCGTTCTTTGAAGGAACATAATGCGATCAATGGGAGAACTCATAGATTGATTATTTCTTCGTGCCTGCAAAACTTTCTTCTCTTTCTTTGCCTCAAGTATTTTTGCTAATATTCTGGCTCTTTCACTCATATATTCCTCCTGTAAATTTTCATACCCGCTTAAGATCGCTTCCCTTTAACGTCATTTCATTTTTGTTTCTATACGCTTCCAACCACTTAGACCCCTTTTTTCGAGTATCAACCACCTCAATTGATATTAACAACTTTACTTTGCTGCTTATTAAGCCTTATTTACCGGGAAATAAATACTTTATTGATTTATTGCTGTCAATCCCTATTGTAAAGAAGTCTCCCGGCCGGGGTTTCTGCTCTTTACTGTAAAAGTGGACAATCCACTCATCTCCATCTCGTTCTGCCGATATATCATATTGGAGAATATCATAACCCTGTTGTTTTGCGTATTGAGATGCTAACTTGATGGCTTCTGTACTTTCCACATCAACACCACTTTTTCTTCTGCGTCTCTGTCAGCTTTATATAATCTTCCACAATATTCTTGCAACCATTCGGCTTGGGCAGGGATTTGGCACATTTAAGATCTGCCTTATGAGCTTTGCATTCGCTATCTTTCAAGAATACATTGTATTCGGGCACCGTCATGAGCGGATTATCTGGTGGATCACCCTTTGGCAGGTAACCTTTTGCCTGTCCATTACAGCCAGTGGGCCATTTGGCTTTCCAATCGGATATATGGGAGTTTTCATGTGTTGTAACACAATCTTTAGTCCCGCATGTCGCAGAATCCCAACCATTATACACTATCTCATAGCCGCCGTTACCATCGCATTTTATTGTCGCACTTCCATTGTAAGGGGATGGTTTTGATTCTTCTTCCATTTCTGGTTCCTCGCTTATCGACTTACGAGGAAATCTTTCGTCTGATAATGTTTTCGAATAATTGTCATTTGCAGGTTTTCGTTTCAGTTCCACATCTTCCTCCTTTTCAAGAGGTTGCCGATTCAATCTCACATGCTCAGCCACCCTGGCAGCTTCCTGCCCTAAGATGTCCCCGGGCGCTCCTGTCCTGAGCTTCGTCCGGATAGTTCCAGACTTGATAAGTCTCTGGATAGACTGGTTGCCAATAGTTCTTTGAAGGAATAAAATATGATCCGCAGGCGAGTTTGTAGACCGGGAGAAATGAGTATTTTGTTTTGGGGCAATCTTAGTCTCTTTATTTACTTCAGGTGTTTTTGCTGAAATTTTCACAATATCACTCATAGTATACCTATATATTTTATTCAGATTATTTAATGGCTATTCGAGCCGACCCGCACTAAGCATGATGTCGTGCCCCACGGAAGTATGCGATGCAGATGATCCAAGCCATTCAGGGTTGTCTTGAAACGGTCTTGACTGTAACCAGCGAAATATCATCGATAGAATCGTTCATTGTTAGAATTCCTTCAGGGAGTGGTGAAAGAACTTGCTGCCCAGTCCGGAGCGCCATTCACCATAGCGAGTATCTGTGTTGCTGTAATTTGCTGGGAAGCAGCGGAACATCCCCCGTCGGATGTTGGGGGCATACTATTAATCACTATTCGGAAATCCAATGTTCGCGTCACGGTTCGTCCAGGCGTTTTGCCCAACGACGGCGGGTCAGTATCTTTGACTACACTGCTTGTGGCGCATTCTTCCCGACGATTATTCCATCTCTCAAAAGATGCACCACCCAGGAGTTGATACATATTGGTCCAGGTATTTGGACTCATTCCCGGTGTATACGGAACATTCGTCTTCTCCCACCATTCGAGCGTACAACTTCCCGATGGCCCGCTTGCCGGATATGAGAGACCCATATTTGTATCAAAACTATGTCCCATGTGCGTTGCATTATCGATCCTGTTAATGTTGCCGATCGACATAGAATCTGCGCAGCAGGGACATGCTGCCCGCTGCAACATCATCCCTGAATTGAGTATGGATGGTCGTGATATATCCCCTACTGTCTCATCAGTAGCGTTCTGTTCATGTTTTTGCAAAGTTGAATCTCCCGTTTCTGAATTATCTTGTGAGACAATGGTGGAATCCGCTCCACCTTGCTGAATCACATGGGTCAATTCATGAGCCAGCAATCGCCGGCCCTCCGTTGACCCTGGCGCAAACTGGTTTGCACCGAACACAACATTCGTTCCAACTGTGTAGGCACGGGCG
>JBGPUU010000014.1:0-38632 GCA_041491305.1 Candidatus Methanoperedens sp. | reverse complement strand
ATAAATGGAGTGTGAGAAGAAGGAGAATCCGACTGCTGCGCCCTCTACCTTACCGAAGTCACATCCTGGGAGTGAGGTTTCCTTCTCAATGAGGTCGTTGAAGTACAGCAATACTGCTGATACTGACTGTGGGGCTCTCATTGCACCGCAGTTGATGAGTGTTGCTACAAGTGTGCCTGCTGCACAATATGCATTCCACTTTCCGACATCATTGGTCTTGTAGGTAGTATAGCCAGATGCGAATTTCTTATCTGCACTGATTACCTTGTCTGCGATTGCCTTTTCGACACATGCATGGACAGCTGTACCGATGGTACCGGTCTTGCCCAATGCTTTTACAGTTCCATACACCATGTTGTTTGCATTTAAGCCCTGGTGAGAGAATGCCATTAATCTGTGTCTCTCCTGGTTACCGATTGCGTCACCCATTTCGAATACGGCTGTATTCTCAAGGATTGAGCAAAGGGCGGCTGTGTTCATAGCGCTCTTCTTGCATACTGCTGCAAGGTGGTTTGCCATGACGTTTCTTAATGTATAGCCAAAGCCTTCATCTTTCTGTGGGATTTCGACGATTGACTTTACGTTTCCGCCGACCATATCGAGTGTCTGTGGATACTGTCCCCAGACGGCTGATTTGATGGTTGGTGCATCGAACATGCCGATGTTGAATTGACTGATTATTGCCTGTGTTGTTGCTGATGCTGCGCAGGTCAATGATGATACATATTCTGCTGCTACATCGATCCTTACTGATGGAACCTGGACGATTAACTGTTTTCCACCGTTTAAGGCGTTTACAACAGTGTCATCTCCGCTGTCTACCTTTACCATATCGGCAACTGCGGCCTGGATCTTTGATGCGTTCTTTACAATGTCTAATTTCATTTCTCTACCGGGAATCTTTCTGCCCTTGCCACCTATTGCGGATGTTGCTAAGGTTTTCTCGATTCCTGCTAAGTCAACGGCTGCTGTTCGCTTAATACCGGTGACTATTTTTTTGATAGCGGCATTTCTCATTGGGCTTATGTCGTTTATGTCGACGCCTGATTTGAGTTTTGCTCCTCTGTCGCTATATAGGTCTATTGTGTCAGCCACGTTTATTTACCTCCTAATTTTGTATTTTCCAAGAAATTGCTCACTTGGAATCGATACAACAAACGAGCGACCACAACATGATAGAGTATAGAACCCAAAATAAGATAATTATGTTCTATTTATCCCAGTCACATTGTTTTTTATTGTATCGAACATCCATTACAATCCCTTGTAGCACCTACCAATTCCTTTAAAGTACTTAAAGCTTACGAATCGTTCATGATAATACATTATAAAATAATTCGTGTCGGCGGAGCATGGTTTTAATTAACAAGATGCTTCTTTTTTTATATATTTATCCGCCGCTTTCCACGCTGACATCACTCATTTCAGCGTTACCGGATTCTTTCTGTTTTTCCAATACTTCGTTTACTTCTTCACGAGATAATATTTTCTCACTGAGCTCTTTTTCCTCAACAGGATTTATTATTTTTAGAACCTCAGTTTTATAATACAGATTTGTCTTATCTACAAGAGCCCAGGTCCCTTCATCGTCAGAAACGATTTCAATTACATTACCTTTCGTACCTGTATTTATATATTGTACAAAACTTCCCGCATGCAAAGGGTTTCCAGCCGAATCGGATACCTTAATTTCACTCATCTGTTCCTATGATTGAACTGATTACTATTAATAATTACGGTCATAAGCCAATAGGTTTAAATGACTTTCTTACATTTCATGAAGCCATGGAAATACTCGCTGACATAGGAGGACGCCCAGGGCATGATTGCCGCGGCTTTTGCAGGTACTGTTATTTCAGGGGCGTTAAGGAAGTCCCTGCCTTTGGATGTAAGCACTGTCTTCCCTTCCAGAAAGGATGCAATTACTGCACCAGAAATGTAAAAGAGGGCTATTCGAGCTTCAAATCAGTTTCCATGGTAGCGCAGGAAGTCCAGCAGGCAGTTTTTTTCAACAAGAACGTATCAAAATTCAACGTAAGCGGCGGAGGGGATGTGAGCTGCTATCCAGAACTCAAATCGCTTGTGAAATTCCTCTCACAATTTAAAAAGCCGATACATCTTGGTTATACAAGCGGAAAAGGGCTGAATAAAGATTTGGCGCAATTCTTTATCAATTGCGGAGTAAATGAGGTCACGTTCACTGTTTTTGCAACCGACCCTGAACTTCGGCGAACATACATGAACGACAGGACGGCCGAGGATTCACTTGAAGCACTTCGCACCTTTGCGCAGCAGATCGATGTATATGCCGCTTCTGTGCTCATCCCGGGCGTAAATGACGGCGATGTTCTTTTAAAAACCTGCACAGACCTTGAGGAAATGGGCGTAAAAGGGCTCATTCTGATGCGGTTTGCCAATGCTGTTGAGCAGGGTTTGATCCTTGATAACGCCCCGGTGATAGAAGGAGTAATTCCTCACACGCTTTCCGAATTCAAAGCAATTGTTGATGATATAAAAGATAAGTTCAAATTCCGCGTAACGGGAACTCCCCTTTACGATCCTGAAACCGGCTCGCCGTTTGCTATCAGGAATGAACCCGATGCGCTCTTAAAATTGCCCAGGCTCACAAAAGAGGCTACTATAATAACAAGCCAAGTCGCTGCGCCGCTGCTGGAAGAGATTTTCGATAAACTGGGAGGGCTTGTGAATATCGTACCTGTAAAAAAAGACGTTGGCTGCCTGATTACCATTGAAGATATAAAAGCTCTTGACCTGTCCCAAATAAAGGAGACAGTTTTATTCCCCGGTAGGGCATTTGTCCATGACCCTGAGATAAAGAAAGTATTGACGAGCGACGGCATGGATAGATTGGTGCGCAGAGGACCAGACTTGCTGACAGTTGATGGGGAGATGAGTATTTCAATGACGAAGGACGAGGTAATCGCTAAAGAAATTGAGGCTTTTACTGAATTGATACAGATGATAAATGTGCTGGGAACGACGCCTAAAAAACAGCTTTAATCTTTTTTATCCTTCTCTTCAGGAATGCCGCATACTTTGCATGATTCCGAAAGGTTCAACTTCTCGGCATCCATCGCCCGTGTGCCCTCGGCAAGCACCGCTGCATTGGACAACGACCCCGCAATCAATATGGCATCGAAAATTTCCTCTTTTGTGATACCAAGGCGCTGCGCCACGCGGATATGCAGCTTGAGGCAGTGCTCACACCTGAGCGCCGATGCAACGCCTATTGATATAAGCTCTACCGTTTTTGCATCGAGGCGCTTGAATTCCCTGACTATGGCGTTCTCATAGATAACCTTGGCAACAAGCAGCTCAGGCGACTGTTTCATGAAATTCAGGATATACGGCACTTCCCCGTAAACCTTTTCAACCTCTTTCAATAATTCATCGGCTGCCTCATCCGGCTCTTTTTTCAGTATTTTTTCAATCTTTTGCAATTCCATGTTTCTAATAAAACGATTTCATTCCTATACTAAATAAACATTTGTATTTTTGCCATAAAATTGGATTAGTCCAGTTCAATTTTTTCACCGTATGCAAAATTAGGTTTGATAAAACGAATTCTTACCTTAAGTTTCTCTCCCTTTTTTGCGTTATTTACAAATACAACAAAATCATTGATTTTTGCTATCCCGTCCCCGTTGGCTCCTATGTCCTCGATGGTAACTTCATATTCCTCACCCATTTTTACAGCCCCTGAAAGCAGTTCCCTTCCGATAACATATATTTCGGCACTTTGCGCACGGGAAGCCGCCGGGGAAAATGCTTTCACTTTCACAAAACTCTGCCGTACCTTCTCCAGAAAATCAGGAAATAAATCCCCCTGGAATACTTTCACTGCAAATTTTCCTCCCGGCTTTAATATTTTTCTTGCGCATTCAAGTGCAGAAGTAGCAAGGTCAATCGAACGGGCATGGTCGTAGCTCCAGTTTCCCGTGAGATTAGGAGCGGCGTCGCAGATAACCGTATCAGCGCCATTTTTCTTAATTTTATCCCTAATTTTTTCAACCGTCTTATCAAGCCGGATATCCCCTTTTATTGTTTCCACGCCTTCCATCTTTTCAATAGGAAGTATATCCACGCCAACGACTTTTCCTTCAGAGAGTTCCTTTGCGACCTGGAGCCAGCCCCCCGGAGCCGCGCCGAGGTCAACTACAGCATCCCCTTTCGTGATAATTTTAAATTTCTCATTTATCTGTTTCAGTTTAAAAGCAGCCCTGGAACGATAGCCTTCATCCTTGGCTTTCCTGTAGAAATAATCCCTTCTGTCTCGAGGCATTTTATTTAGTCCCTGCATATACCCACTGGTCATAAATGCCTTTTTCATCGGTATTATCGACAAGCTTTCCTTTAATCCCATTTCTCTCAAGTGCGTTTTTCAGGATTTCAATTTCTTCGCGTTTATTTACTGTCAGCATGATAAATCCACCGGGTTTCAGAACAATTACCGATTCTGCCATCATTTTTTCCCATATAGCTTTGTTAAAAGGATATATCGTGCCAAGCATAAATCCGACTATGGTATCAAATTCATTTTCCGCAAAGAATAGAGAAAGCTTCGTTGCGTCAAGAACAATCGTCCTCTTTGGGTCAAGAACATGATGCTCAAGTCCCTGGCAAATCTGGCATTTATCATAATCAGTCGCCAGGGGATTGTATCCCATTTTATGAAGGGGCAGGGTAGACATACCGTTCCCGCAGCATATTTCAAGGATATTGCCGTTGAGCTTGTATTTATCCAGTAATCCTTCCAATCTGGCATTGCGGCTTTCGATATAAACCATTTCATAGGGTTCTTTTGAGATGTGGCAGTTTTCACATAACTGCCTGTTCACAAGTTCGATGGAATAATATTCTACTATTGCATTATTAAATTCGGTATCAGTGACGTTGTAAAATTTATTAAATTTTAAATCCTTTACGATACTGGAAAATCTCCTGCTGCTCTCATTTGGCACAGGCTTTGAAGAAATGAGGTTTGTGAAAACAGCATGGAATTCTTCTGTCTCTTCAGTTTCGGGATTAAAAAGAACCAGACCTATAATATTATTGTTTTCATCTTCAACCCCGTTAATCAAAGCATGCGGATCTTTCCGGATGTTCTCCAGATATTGCAGGGATAACGCATTGTTCTTTAAGGATGCATAACTCCCTTCAACAAAACATATATTATCGTGGTCAGGAAGACCTAAAATATCATGGATTAGCATTATAGAATTGGTTCAATTCCCTTCATCCGGTTCGTCATCACGGTAGCTGGTATCGCCAATCATGGCCGCACTGAGGGAATCTATCCCATCAAGCCATTCAGCTACAAGTCCTTCAGGAATGTCATCAAGGTCTTTTTCTTTGATTTTCCCGCCCGCAAGGATGTTCGCTCCGATTTCTGCGATATTTCCAAGGGCAGCCCCCATATTATCCTCTTTTTCAGATGCGATGGCGCTTTTTATCAATTTGTTAAGGGTTTTTGTTTTTTCAAACGCTTTCTCTACGTAG
Source organism: Candidatus Methanoperedens sp. (assembly GCA_041491305.1). Taxonomy (GTDB): domain Archaea; phylum Halobacteriota; class Methanosarcinia; order Methanosarcinales; family Methanoperedenaceae; genus Methanoperedens. The sequence continues at coordinate 33,112 of JBGPUU010000014.1, read as the reverse complement.
CATTCACATGATGCAAAAACACCCATTAATGATAATTGGACGGATTCAATCATCATGTCAATATCTTCATTAACCGGTTCAACTTTTTTCAAGGTAATATTTTTAATTTCTGAAAGATACGCTATAGCCGATTCTTTGCTAATTACATTCTTGTCGTATTTTGCTATTATTTTCAAACATGCAAGAACCACATCATCTTCCATATATACAAAAACAGCGCCTTTTTGCTGGTCATCTATCTTGAAACCGCTTTCAACCACTTTTTTTATCCAGTTGTTCCATCTCTCCTCCGTATAGAAGGGGATTACTATTTTTTGTTCTTGCATGGTTTCTCCAATTGTTATGGATAGTACATTAATTTTTGGTCATTTTTATTTCAGGTGCCTGTCAATTTCTTTACTTTATTAATCAGTTCATTCTTGCCGAATGGTTTTGTTATATAATCATCCGCTTTTAAAACATGAAGCCCGAGTAATTTATCTATGTTCTGGGCTTTGGCAGTCAAAATAGCAATGGGGAGCGTTGGATATTTTTCTTTGATTTTCCTGAAGACATCCCATCCGTCCATGTCCGGCATCATGATATCAAGAAGAACCAGGTCAAGTTTTGTATCCCCGACTTTGGCCAATGCGTCCATACCACTTGCAGCAAGCACAGTTTCAAAACCCCCGCTCTCCAGGACCAATTTAACAAGCTCAAGAGTATCTGGTTCGTCGTCAACCACAAGGACTTTTTTAATTGATGGGTTATTATTCATTCTTTCACCGATTTTGGTAATAAAATATGAAAGGTACTTCCCCTATTTTTACTTTCCGCCCAGATTCTGCCGCCATGGGCCTCAACAATATTTTTTGAAATCCATAGACCCAACCCAGCCCCTTCATATTTTCGCGTGCTGGATGATTCCACCAGGTAAAACTTGTCAAATATCTTAGAAAGGTTTTCCTGGGGGATGCCTATTCCTGTATCGGTTACTTTAATGTGTATGTTTTCAGCTTCCTCTTCTGCAGAAATTCTTATCTCGCCTTTTATTGTAAATTTAATGGCATTGTCCAGTAGATTCGTAAATACCTCCAACAGCCTTTCCTTATCGCCATTGATGATAATAGATTCCGGGATATCATTAAATATTGGTATATTTTTTATCGAAGCAACGGTTTTCATGTCTTCTATGACCTTTGCAGCAAGGTCAAAAAGTGGCACCGGCTCGGTTTTAAGCGCAAGGGTCCCGGATTCGATAAGAGGAGTATCGAGCAACGCCCCGATTAACTTTGACAACCGTATTGAATTCCTAAGGATTATCTCAGCCTTGTGCCGCTGTTCTTCGGCCAGATTCCCTTCGAGCATCAATTCAGTGTATCCGATAACGGATGTAAGCGGCGTACTGAGTTCATGTGATATATTAGAAAGGAAATTGTCTTTCATCCTGAAAAGTTCCTGCAGTTTTGAATAAGTGAGTTTGAGTTCCTCATACGAATCCTTTAATTCTTCTTCAAGTTTTTTGCGTCCTGTTACATCCGTTATGACAGTAATGATTTTTTCGACATTGCCATTTTTATCCTTGATCGGTATTTTGCTTGTGTTCGTGTAAATTACTTCGTCAAAATATTGCGTTTTTTCTTCGCTCAGGAATATTTCCCCGGTCTTTATGACATGCTCGTATTCCATATTGACATGATTTTCTTTCAGGAAAGGGTAAACTTCATAAAGATTTTTATTTGTAACGATATCTTTTTTAATCCTTCCTCTGCTGAGTCTTACTAATTCATCATTTACAGCGAGGATATTCATGTCTTTATCAACTACATGGATTGCCAGATTGACATTATTCAGAATTTCTTCGTTAAATTCCTTTAGATATTTAATGTTGTTATAAAAGGCAATATTTTCTTCTTCAAGCAATTTTTGCTGGGTTATATCCCTGATTACTAAGATTATATTAGTATTTTTATTTATATCTGTAAACGCCGAAAATCTTAAATCAAGGATTTTTTTAGTCCCCCCGACTTCAATTTCATGAACGAGCCTGGTATTCTTATTTGTTTGTATTAATTTTTCAATCGTGCTTTTTTCTTTCAGTTCTTTCCCGGTCCCATACATTATTTCATGGAACGTCCTGCCCGACACCTGTTCTTCGTTCAATCCTCTTATTTTCAAAAATGATTTATTGGTTTTAATAATCTCAAAGCTTGTATTTACAACAATAATACCGTCATCAATACTGTCAAACAATGTTTCAAGATATTTTTCAGCTGCCTCGGTTTGTTCTTTTGAAGCTATAATATCCTTGATTTTCTGGTCAAGGTTCAATGCCATATCATTAAACGTACGGGCAAGCTCGCCAAGCTCATCGCCGGTTCTTATATCTATTTTCTGGTCAAGAATACCTTTATTTATTTTTTTTGCTCCTTCTGTGAGCATCAAGATCGGTTCTGTTAGCCTTCGTCCAATAAAATATGTAAATATACCCCCCAGAATCATTGCAACCCCGGCTAACAGCAACAATCTTCTTGAGGCATCGAGTATCTGCTCACGGATCCTGGTTTCTGATATCCCCACATGAACGTAACCTTTGTTTTCAAAAAGCGTAGCATCAAAATCGTGTATAATCCCCATTTCGGTTTTCAATACCTCTTCTTTCCCGACATTTGATGGATTACTTAAATTTAGAAGCTCTTTTGGGAACCCTTTCTCAAATGTATGAATAATTACATTTCCATGGGAATCTGTTAAAAAAACATATTCTATATCCGGGTTACTGCTTTTCAGATTGTCTATATAACTTCTTATTCCCTTTAAATCATTTACAAGTAATGGGTTTTTAAATTCTAACGCCAGGTGATGAGCCGTTATATTTCCCTTATCCCGGAAGTCACCTTCAATTATGCCTTTCTGGATATCCTGGATAACCAGGTAAGACCCGGTTATAATCAGGAATATTATAAACATTGTTGAAATAATAATCCTGGAGCGTAAGGTTGCCATTAGACTTTTTTCCTCAGTTCTTTTATGGAATCAATAGGTATAATCGTTTACATTCACAAATTTATCGATCATGATTTTGGAGAGAATTATTTTGCCTTATTCACCCTTATCCATTTCCAGGAAAATATCTTTAAGCCTTGATGTAAGAATGATCAGAATTAATACAACAGAATATATGTATTTCATGAATACGACTTCTTAATGAGTTCCTTGATTAGCCATCCCCAGTATTTTATTGCAGCGATTAAACCGAATGTAATCCCTATTGCAAAAAAAACATTCCCAACGAAATGGGTTTTTTGAAAATTTTCAAAAGATAATGCCATAATAATAGAACCCATTAACATGAAAACCATACCAATATAATAAAGAAAATAGTATTTTTTCATACCCATTACTTCACCCAATCGTTTACTGAGAATACTTAAAAAATAAAGCACTAATGTAAACAAAATAATCACAACCGGACCAACAAACCTCAATAATCCAGGAAATAAGCTCATTTTATACCTACCATTTTTCTATACAGGTAAAAACTTACAAGAAAAGAACTGACCGCCCCAAACAATTCTATCGATTCTTCTAAATACCTGTCAGCTGCAAAAAATTCAGTCGACGCTGCAAAAAGAACGAGTATCGGAACTATATAGAAATAATAAAAAGTTTTTACATTGAATTTCTTTTGATAAAACATGGCTATTGCTGTTACGAAAATCATGAGGAAACATGCTGCAAACCATGAATATATGCTAACTATGTTTTGTATACCTATCATAGATTTAAGTTATTTTTTGAAAGCTTCAACAAAAGCTTCCACGGGTGTCTTTACCGGACTGCCGGATAATATTCCTGAATATTCCATAAACTGCTGTGTTACCTCAACACCCTTTTCATTGATAATGATTTCCCTTATCGCCTTCTCATGGTTGCAGCCTCTCATCTTAAGTACTGATATAGCCTTTCGCATCTCACTTTTTATCTCAACATATCTCAATAAAATGACTGCATCCATAATTGGTGAAATACCCGTACCTGTAATCTGTGTTGCTCCCGTAAGATTGGAAGTCTCATTTGTATAAATTGCAGTAATGTTTTGATTTTTTAAAAAATTAACTATATCCTCCATATAGTCAGATATCGGCATATACTGAGGCAGCATATGTTGAAGTTTTGCTACACCATCGAATAGGAGGCGCTTGGCTTTTATTTCCTGGATGTTTTCCTCCACCAGTCCTGTCAGGTTATGATTATTAAATTCTGATGCTGAAATTATTTTAAGCATTTTTTTATTTTCATATTCATCCAGATCCCAGCCAAACATTTTTGAATTTTCACGTATTTGCAGGGGTTCTTCTTCAAAGGAGATTATCACGCCGGGTTCTTTTTTCAACAGTCCATCCATTATGAATTGTGTCCCGATTACCGTTTTGCCTGTTCCGCTGCTTCCTGAAATTAGGGTGGCAGACCCGCGGCTGTACCCACCTCCTGTCATCTTATCCAAACCTTTTATTCCTGTGGATATCCGTTCTTTTAGTATAGCCGTCCTCGCAGGCCTGTGCAATCTTGGGAATACCATAAACCCATCTTTTGTTATATCACATGAATGCTTGCCGCCCTTGAATTCCTGTCCCCTCATTTTCATAATATTGATATAACGAACATTATTCTCGTAAAAAGGTTCATTATTGAGGAAGATAATACCGTCAACCAGATAGCTAAGTGCGCTTTTAATGAGTTCTTTTTCGGTAAATTCACCCGTCAGTAAAACAAGGGAATTCCATCCTTTCATACTTGCAAAAAAATCATAATAGAACTGGCGCTGTGCGTCTCCATCCAGTCCATAAGCGAATACATTCACGGGGTCAATCGCAATCCTGTCGGGTTTAATCGATTCAATGTTCCTTTCTATTTCCTTGATAATGGCATCCGAACCTTTATGGATGATATCAATATCAATAGGCACATATTTAACATTGCCTTTTCCGAGCAGTGAGATATTATAAAAAGAAAATTTGGACATGAAATTATTGATCATTGCTATTGGCTCGGAGAGAGCCGTGATGTACATGCAAACCTCTTCATTTTTTGCAGCATTGAACAGCGATTGCATTACAAAAGTAGTTTTGCCGGTTCCGGCTGTTCCTGCTATCATTACAACAGACGGTCGCAGGAATCCCCCCTCCATTATTTTATCAAGACCTTTTACTCCTGAAGTTACCTGTTTCATATTATGACCACAATAGAAATCAACCCAGAACCTTCTTTATCTGATCTGATGCCTTTACCATTTCGATAAGAACCAATCCCAGACCTGCATCCGGTTTCGTCATGACCAATAGTAAGGCTTTTGGGCCGGCTCCGGTACCGATTATCTTCCCGTTTTTCGATTCCACGATTATTCTGTCTGGAATTCCCTTCCCGAGTTCCGTTGTTGCAGTTTCTGCAGCTCCAATCATTGTTGCAGACATTGCTACAAATGTCTCAGCATGTTGCTTTTTCGATATGGTTGAACATATAAGTAATCCATCTCTGCTTGCAACTGCTGAAGCTTCCACGCCCCCGATATTATTTATATCGTTTAAGATTTTTTCAAGCATTTCTGTTGTTGCCATGATTACCCAGTTATTTTCAACCTGTTTATCAGAAATTTAATTATAATTTCATCATCATTATGATTCTAATTATATTAACTTATGCTATTATTTCTTCTTTGTGGTATATGAAGTTTATTGTTTCTTTGACAACATTGCTTAAATCGAGCAATTTCAACTGTGCAAATTTTATAGATTTACAATGTTTTATGGTCTTAGTATATATGAAGGTTATCATATTGAAAATTACATTGCTTGAATTGAGCAATATTTCTTTTGTTTAACTATATAAACAATAGATGTGTAAATTGAATATTAATTTATTCGGTGAAGCAATAAAAAAAATATTTAAGGAAGTGAAAAGCGGAGATGAGAAAAAAAATGGAATCCAGGGATTTACTCCGCCTTGTAATTTGCTCGGATCTTCGAAAAAATCTCCTCATTAGTCTGAATGAAGATAAAAAATCACTTGGCGACCTGCGCAATGAGTTGAATATCAGTTCCACAACAGCAATACATGCCTTAAGGGAGCTTGAAAAGAGCAACCTTGCTTTTCAGGACAGGGATAAAAATTATGCGCTAACAAAAATTGGCAGGATTCTAACACTGAAAGTGGCAGATTTCAGTAATGCTATAGATGTTTTAAAAACACATGAAAGATTCTGGCTCGAGCATGACCTGACTGGAATTCCAGAGCATCTGATGGAAAAGATAGGGTGGTTGAAGAATTCAAATATAATGCAGATTGACTCTTTAGACATAGTCAAAACTCATGAGTCTTTTGTCAGATTTATAAAACCCGCGAAATGGATAAAAGGTGTCACTCCCGTATTTTCCTCAGACTATCCCGTTGTATTCACAAAGATTATTGAAAAAAATATCAATACGCAAGTTATATTGACCGATGCAGTTTTAAAAAAATCTATTGAAGCGCTGGGCAAAGAAAATTTTGATACATTAATTTCAAACTATAATTTTGATTTATTAGTAACCAATGAGAATTTGAAGGTAGCTTTTACAGTCACTGATGGTTTTCTCTCACTTGGATTATTTACAAATAATGGAATATATGACCCCACCCATGATTTGATTGCTACAGATACTAAAGCAATTCAATGGGGCATTGAACTTTTTGATTATTATCGAGAAACTGCAATAAATATGAAAAAATGATTATTTTGGTTGTAATTTTTGAAAACTAAAGTCAAATTTTTATATATAATCGCTGATGCTAATTACTCCATTTAGCATGTTGAACGAGTTTAATGGAAAGTGAAGAGGTATGATCCAATTTATGGGGTTCCTTTCAATATTAAATAAGGTCGCAACTTTTCTGATTTCAACATCACTTTTTTTGGCAATAAATGGTTCTTTCAAAGTATTTTTTTCAGGAATATTATACAATATGTTTGCCTTTAACATGGTCATAATTACTTTTTTAACTACATTCAGCACATACGGCTTGAATAAATTAACAGACTTTAAGGAAGATTTGATAAACGCTCCTGAAAGGGCAAAAGCTATTAAAAATATAGAGTTGATTTTCAAAATATCGGTTGCAGCATCGTTCATACTTTCACTGGTTCTTGGGTTTTTTGAAAGTATTTTGACCATACCCATTCTTCTTTTTCCTTTAATTCTGGGTATATTATACAGTGTGAGATTATCAACAAAAATTCCCCGCCTCAAGGATATTACCGGTGTGAAAAATCTTACGATAGCCCTGTCATGGGCGGTTGGTTCAACATTTCTGCCATTGATTTATTTTACAAATAAAAAAATTGTATTAATAATATTAATATTTTATTTCTTTTTCCTAAAAAGTTATATAAATAGTATTATATTCGATATTCGTGATATAGAAGGCGATAAAAAGTGTGGAGTGAGGACTATACCGGTTTCACTGGGAAGGGAAAAAACAAAACTGCTATTATTGATCCTTAATTCAACTCTCCTTATCTGGTTACTGGTATTCCGGGATTATTTCATGAAATACTTTTATGTTCTGTTATTTTCTATCGCATATGGATATTGGTACATCTTGTATTTTTGTGGGGCTGGCGCAAAACCGGGAAAATCCCGGGATTTGCTGGTTGATGGTGAATTTATTTTAATAGCTATTTTAGCTTCATTAGTCAGGAATAATGTACTATTTTAAAAAAGCATCAAGGCACTCCTTTTAAATTTAGTTCCCGATCTTACAATTTTCCTCAAAAAACAATATATAGCTTGACTACATGAGAATACAAAAAAAAGGAGAAAGTAAATGCTGCAAAGGATATTGATGACTGCAGATGGGATTTTCTGGTCATTGGCTTATATTCTCATTATCATTCGAGGATTTAAAGATAAAACATATGGCATACCGTTATTTGTCCTTTGTGTAAATATTTCATGGGAGTTTATATTCTCGTTTATTCTTCCAAGTACCAGGCCTCAAATCTATATCAACTATATGTGGTTAATGCTGGATGTTTTTATCATGGCACAATTTCTGAAGTTCGGAAAATTGGAATTTCCCACTCTTTCAAATAAACAATTCTATACTGTATTCCTGTTAGCTTTAGCAACAGGCTTTGGCCTGGCGTTATCCGTTACTTATGAATTCAATGATCTGGAAGGTGTTTATGCAGCATTCGGAGATAATCTTTTTATGTCAATTCTGTTTATTGTAATGCTGTTTAGACGGGATAATCTCAGGGGGCAGTCAATTTATATTGCTGTTTTTAAGATGCTGGGCACAGCATGTACGAGTGTAGCTTTTTATTTATATGAACCCATTGCGCAGGGTTCGGTCCTTTTACCTTTTCTCTTCATCTCGATTTTTGTCTATGATATGATATATATAGGACTTATTTATCAAAAATATAGAGAGAACGCTATTCCTCTCTTAAGAAGATTTTAAAACCGGATTCACTCAATATAAATTGCCGGTCTCATAGGTGAAGCAAACCGGCTTTTTCCCTGCGGGTCGTAAACGGGTGCATCAGCGCTTGAAATTTCAATCGGGCAATCAACAGCCCGGCTCAGGAACTCCCTTGCTTCAGTTAAAGCTGAAATCTCATCAAAATCCACATCTATCAACGAATTCATCAATTCCGCATCCATACCCTGGATATCGGTGATAACCTTCTGCGCAAATTTGGGTATTTCTTTCGCATAAGCGCGTATCGTTGGGTCACTCATGAGTGTATTCATGAGGTTTTTCATATCAAGAGCATTCTCTTTTTTCATCAATATGGCTTTTTTCAGAACTGTCTTTTTCCATGACGCTGCAGTATACAATACTATCCTTTTTGGTTTTATCTTGATAAGGCGGATTATTTCTTCTATATCTTTGAGGGTGTTGCTTGTAATCTCTTCAGCAAGTTCTGCGCCCTTATCAATGAGTGACGGGTCTGCTTCGGGGTATTTCGTTTGAGAGATGAATTTCCCTCCCGATTCCTCTTCAATTTCATCGCATATGTGAGGCGTAAAAGGCGCCATCAATCTTATCCAGGTGTCAAGAACCTGTTTCCTGGCTGCGCTTCCGCCCCTGCGTTCATACCATTTCATATCGTTCATGAGAAGGTAAAATGCATTCTGGACTGCCCTTCTTGTCTGCATTTTATTGAGCGCATCCGCAGTTTCCTGTATCCTGTATTGTAATTTGCTTAGCATCCATTTATCAATGAATTTTAATTCTCCGCCATCATCCTCATTATGGATTATGTCGAAGGCGGTTTTATAAAATCTTTCAATCTGTTTCCTGGTGGATTCCACATCAGCCGCGCGCCAGTCTGCATCCTGTACATGTTCTGCCGTGCTCAGGATATAAAGACGCGTGATATCTGCCCCGAATTCCGAAACGGCTGATTTTAATGTTAGCAAAGGTCCTTTTGATTTACTCATCTTTTCGCCTTCAAGCGATACAAAACCATTGATGGCAATCGCGCGCGGCCACAGGGTTTCCGGGAATATCGCGACATGGTGGAAAAGGAAAAACAAGAGGTGATTCGGGATTAAATCCTTACCTGAAGTGCGCAAATCAACAGGATACCAGTACATGAAATCATTTCTGATTCCTTTGATAACGCTGACATCAATGCCGGTCTTTGCTGCCGTATTTTCAGGCGTGCCCTCACCGAGCAGGCAATAATTGAAAAACTCATCTTCCAGTTGTTCGGGTTTGAACCTATCGAGGTATTTTGCAATGATATAATAACTCATGTATATGGTGGAGTCGCCAAGGGATTCTATCATCCATTCCTTATCCCACGGTAGTCTTGTTCCAAGTCCTTTTCGCCGCGCGCATGCCTTGTCTTTTAACCAGTCAACCTTATTTTCAAAATCCACTCTCAGTTCAGGCGGGATTATCTGCATGCCTGCAAGGCATTTATAGACCTGTTCTTTCCACGATGGTTCTGAATAATTCAGGAACCACTGGTTCTTGACCATTTTTATAACGCAAGTCGTCCCGCACCTGCATATAACAGGCTGCTCGCTGAATTCATAGAAAACATCTGCAATTCCCAGAGAGATAAAGTCGCGCGTCAGGACATCTTTTATTTTGGAAACCGCCATGCCTGCATATTTTCCTGTGGTTTCTGTCAGCACGCCGCCGTGGAATTCCCGCCTGTAAACAAGTTTGGTCGCTTCCTCAGCCTTGGGGTCGTTCTGGTTTTTGACTTTCAGTTCATTGACCGCATCGACAGCAGGGTATTTTCCGTATTCAGGAACCTTAATCAGTGAAATGAGCGGGATTGATGAAACGTCTTCGGTTATCCCGTATTTTGTCAGGTCTTTGCCTTTTAAATCGCGAAGCGCAAGATAATCGTAGGGCGCATGTGCAGGCACGCTCATGACGATACCGCTGCCGTTCCCGGGGCTTACAAACGAAGCCGGCAGTATCAAAACATGGGAACCCGTGACCGGGTTTTTCACTTTTTTGCCTATTAATTCCCCGGCGCTGACATCGCCTTCAAGCTCCACGTTTTTATCAGTAAATTTAAGCTTGAGATATGATTCGTTGCAGACTATCCATGTTTCATCGTTCACCTTGATTCTCACATGATGGTTTTCCGGATTCACCCAGAGGTTCGTCACCCCGAATACGGTTTCCGGGCGCAGTGTGGCGCAGGGAAGAATATCGTTACCGAGTTTGAATTTGATAAGCGTATAATCAATTATCGTGGCGTCCTCGCCTCTTAAGATATCGTGGTCTTCAACAGGATTTTCATCATTCGGGCACCACCTGACAGGATGCGCACCCTTTACCACCTTATTTTTGGAATGGAGAAGGTTGAACTGCCATGTTATGAATTTCTGGTAATGAGGGTCGGTTGTTGTGAATTTTCTTCTCCAGTCGATTGAAAAACCGATGCTTTTCATAGCAGCTTCGTCTTCCCTGCTGAAATATTCCACGATTTGCTCCGGAGTCTGTATTTTATCAAGGACATCAAGCGGTATTTCATGGAGCTTATTATAAACACGTATCGTCTCGGGGTCTTTTTTCTGCATCTGTTCAGCCAGGCCAACTATCGGCGTCCCAGTGGCATGGAAACCCATCGGGAAAAGGACATTGTAACCCTGCATGCGTTTGTATCGCGCAATCACATCGCCTATCGTGAACGTCCTTGTATGACCTGCATGAAGGTTCCCGTTTAAATACGGGTATGGTATCGTGATAAAAAACTTTTTTTGACTATCTTGATCAGGATCAGCCTCGTATATTTTTGCATCAGCCCATTTAAGATGCCATTTTTCTTCTATTTCCTTCGGGTCATACCTTTCTTTCATGCGCCTTTTGCACAACCTGTAAGTAAAAAGCTTTAACGGTTTGGCTCGACTTTATAAACAACCACATCACCGTATTCAAATGCTCTGGGAAATATTTCAGGATGAGAATCAAAAAGGTTTGGGATTCCGTATCTCTTTGCCTCTACCTCACCAAAATAGATATAAGATACATTATACTTCCTCAAAAGCGAGTCGACTTCTTCCGGATTAGTGGAAGTATACATAATATTCACATCAGAAAAGCGTGTGTTTATTTGCGTATAGTTGGACCTCCAGTTGATTTCGTGCCCTCCCCATCCAATCACTGTGGGAAGACCTGTAAATGCGGTTATATAGGTATTCCAGGTGTACGTTTCACCGCTTGCCTGCAAAACCACAGGCTGCCCCCTAATATTCCTGAACCACATAAAAGCTGCGTAATCCTGCGGATGTTCTTTTTGTACATACAATTCTCCGTTAAGGGACGGTTCTCCCCTGAACATTCCAGATTTTCCTATAGTGGCAAATATGGGATATATGGAAACCATCAGTATCAGGATAATCGCAAAAGTACCCCACATCTTCTTTTGGGAAAAAGAGTCCCTGAACTGGAATATTGCATAACCGGCAGGAACAGCCCAAATGATCCAGGTGTCAAGGTATAATTTAAAGACCGTATTTGATCTTATTAAGGCAGGATTTGCGATTCCCATCTCATCTTTTATATAAAAAAGTTCGCAGAATAATGATAATAGTATGCCTGTTATTATCAGGATTATCACAAAAACCCCGGGCTTATCCTGTTCTTTTAAAAATGACAGGATTGACAGGATTAACAACGGAACAAGCAAAATCAACAATTCAAACTTGAATATTATCGAGATAATGGAAAGCAAAATGAAGGCTGTTATTAAATAAACCGGCCTTGGAAATGTTATTTTTGATTTCGAGATGACAAACCTGGAAATTAAGAAAAGGAACAATCCATAAAAAGCGAGATAATATACAAGCTGCGTCCGCTCATCCGGTACAAATGAAATAGTATTTTTGAGATTATATGAAATGTGATACGGCAGGTAGAATAGATAACTGGATACAGCCATGGCGACTATTGCCACGATTGTTTTTAAATATTGTTTTGATGCGGCTGGCCTTGCATTTCCTTTTGATAAAAGTAAATTATAGCCGGTGATAACGACTGATAGAAAGAGATAAACCGGGTAATCCCATGTATTCAATGGATACAGGAAGCCTACTGCCAATCCAACCGCCAGTAACGGAATAGTCTCCATTTCATTGGATTTGAAGATGTTGAGCAAAAGGAGAAGAATAAGAAGCTGAAAGGTGATGGATATCATGTGGGCATGGACATCGCCCTGTAGAAAACTGAAAAACGGGAACTCGTTAATTGTATCGGGAATCACACGCGAGCTTGGCCAGTAATTGAACGACAGGATGTTATCTATCACATTATTTTTGTTGATCAGCACATCCATTAACTGGAAAAAACCCACAAGGTTTCCTGCTATTGTTACAAGAAATGCAGTAATAATCCCGTACTTCATTTTTTCTGTAAGGTTATATCCAATCCCCAGCGCTGTTGTAAAAGCAAGGGCAAAAAATGAGGCCGTTGCAAGGTTGAAAGCTATGGACGGCAAAACCGCGGTGAGCTTTATCAAATCAGCTATAATGAGGTAGCCGAAATAATAATAATACATGACAGTGCCCGACATCCAGGGGTCCTGCGGCGGGAATTGCGCCGTCCGGAGGAGGCCGTTAATAAACGACATATCCATAAATTTCTCACCGCCGGTCCAGTAAATATCAGGGCTGTATGCGCGGATTATCGCAAAAGCGACAAAAGCTGCCGCAAACAGGAGTTCAAATTGGATTAAATACTTTTTATCAACCTGCGGTTTTCCTTTTACAAAACAGATTACAAGTGAACATGCCGCGATAACCGCCAGGGAAATCAAAACTGAAAAATAAGAGTACCCTGAAAATATTGAAATAATCCAGCTAATATACGTCAGGAGCAATAATCCGAGCGGCTTTGAAATAGAGTATCCGTTGTCCTTTAAATTCCGGGCAAGTTGCGAAGCGATTGGGAGGGCTGCCAGACCTACTATTTCTAAAACCAGCCACCAGATTAAGATATCAAACAGGTTTAATCCCATAAGCCAACATCACAAGGCGTTTAATACTTTTTCTAGATATATAACATGGTATCATATGTGCCAGCATAAACTTTATTTCATCATACGATAAAATGCATGATGGGTAAATCGATGGATGACAAAGTAGATGCAATAATAAAAGGGAAGGCTAAACCAAAATTCTCATATTATATTAGCCCGCAATGTATGAAAATATTGTTAATAATATTTTTGATGCTGGTAGCGTTAGAGGCGTTCGGGTTAGTGTGAAGGCAAATAGTCATTGAGAAGTTATAATAAAAGCCTCAAATTTCTTTCCCTGTGACCCCATCTATTTTCAGGTGTCTATTTTCCAGGTTTACAAACCATATCGGGTAATAAAAAACCTCAAATTTTGTTATATCGGCTTCATCTTCCAGACCCTTTATTATTTTTCGCAAAACATCCTCTGTAAGCGCCTGTTTATTCGTCCTTCCAGAAATTTGCCGTATTTCAGGGCAGCTTAAACTCTGTTTTAAATCAGGAGGTTCAAAGTTGATAAGAAAAGAATATAATTTTAAATTCCCCTCTTTTGAGAAAGTTACAATCTTTCTATCCTGCAGGTTGTGGATAACATTTCTTATTGTCGTCTCTGACAGTCTGGTTTTAAGTTCAAGGTCTCCGATTGTAATTTTTTTATTTCTATAAATTTCCAGCAGAACCCTTATCTCGATTTCAATCAAACCGATTAATCTGGAAATACCTGTTGAGTATTTTAACCCGTTTTTAATATCCACAAATTCGCCGCTTACAGAATCTAATGTAATTGAATGCGATGCAAGGCTCTTCGTGATAAATCCCTCAGGGGCAGTTACTTCAACCCGGACAAACGGATGATAGATTAGCTCGATGGATTTCACATGCTCCTTTTCCCCGAACAGCCAGTATTTTTTATTTCTTTTACCATTAACTATAGCTTCTATCTGCTCTTTTGGAATTTTCGCCTCAACTCCTTTTAATTTTCTCTCGCCGGATTCATAAGACTCTTTTACTTTCTCCCTCTCCCCTGTCTCTTCAGGTATCCCTGCAAAGCCCAAACTTGTTTTCAGTTCTGTGATTTTACCAGTTGCCTTTGGAATCAGTTTCGGGGTAAGCCCTTTGTGCTGTGTAATTCTCTGGACGGTCTGCATCCTTGTTTTTTCTTTCACCACATTTCCCATCACAAAAAATTCGCCGGTATTCAACTTTGGCAATAGTTCCAGTTCTTTCCTGTCAACAAAAAACAAATCCACTGCTTTTAAGTCGTTTTCAGTTGTTAATTTCCCGATTAACTGGTTCCCGCACTGGGACAGGACATTCTTGTTTACAAGCGAGGGCCTTTGTGTCGCAACAAGCAAACCCAGCCCTCTTTTTCTCCCTCTTTTTGAAATCTCCTCGATATTTCTTATGGAGTCCTTGCTTTGCGGGACAAACCTGTCAGCCTCCTCGATAATCAATAAATACGGCTGCTTTACCTGGCTTTCGATTTCATATAATTTACCTGCAAAATCAGAAACAACTTTTCTCTGGTCAAGGACATCAGATACATCTAAAATCAAAGAGACATTATCTTTTATTGATTTTGTTATGAGGTCATAGAAATCAAGGTCTATGCTTACATCCGCTTCTTCCCCGCCAACCCATAGCAGTTGGAACTTTTCTTTCAAAGAGAAATACTCCCCTTCGGTATCAACTATACAAAAAGCGATATTATTTTGCAGCAGTTGTTCGCAGAGTACGGCTATTAAGTAGCTTTTACCACTACCGCTTTGACCAATTACGCACGTTCTTCCCGTAACAAATTCCTGTGCATCTATGAATACGTCTTTTGTATCCACTTTTCCGGTAAGAAGCTGTATTTTGTCAGTCATATAATCGTAAGTGACATTTTCTTAAATTTTGATAGCTATGGTGCTCAGCAATACGGCAGCCCGATGCTATTATAACGACAATCCCGGTCGTTCCTCTTATTGAGGTGATTTGTTTATCATCATATATAAATCGGTAGTGTTTGAATTTGTATAAAATTTTTAATCCCACAGGAATTCATACCATAACCTGAATATCTGCGACCCCATCCCGAAAATGTCCCTGATTAAATTAACTTTTGTAGCGCCGCCGTGCTTCCATTCAACCGGGAATTCCTTTATCTTATATCCGGCGCGCTGCGCCCTGACAAGCAGTTCCGTATCCCAGAACCAGTGTGTATCCTTAACTGTATCCATGAGCGCAAAAAGAGACTGGCGTTTGAAGGATTTGAAACCGCACTGGTGGTCATATAGTTTTGAACCCAGCATGAGCCGAACGAGAAAATTATAGCCTTTGCTTGCCAGCCCCCTCTTAAAAGGTCTCTTGACGCTGCTCTCGGGAAGCATACGCGAGCCTGTGGCAAAATCATAACCATCCCGGATTGACTGGACAAGTTCCCCTAAATGCTTCATATCGGTGGCAAGGTCAACATCAATATCGCATATGATTTCTCCCCTGGATGCTCTGAAAGCGCGGACCATGGCGCGCCCCCTCCCGAGCCTTTCATCCGAGTGCAGGTGCACTACAAAATCGTGTTTCTTTGAAAGAGATTCGGAAATCCTGTCTGTCCCGTCTTTACTTCCATCCTCGGCAACTATGATTTCAAACGACGGCGTTATTCCACGAAGGGCAAAAGCCGTTTTTTCTACAGTATCCTCTATCCTTCCCGCTTCATTATAGGCAGGCAGGACGACTGAAACTTCTATGTTATCCATTGTTCCGGATTTTAATGAAAACCTTTAGGAAAGTTTTATCAAAACAAGGGGACGTCGCACGTCCCCTATACGTCATAAAGGGGCGTAACCCTTTATGAACGTGTTTTATTTCATTCCATACACGTTCTTTTTCCGCCTTTCGATCGTGTCCTTCAGCCTGTCGTGGTCAGTAAAAGGCGGTTTTACTTCTGCAAGTTTCTTCTCTTCCCTTGCTGGCGGCTTGCGTTTCCGGGTTTCCCATACATTATCATATATCTCTGACATTCTAACTCACCTGTTCAGCACAGTGTTTGTATCTCAATTATTTTCATTCTTAATAAAGCGGAGGTATGCTAATAGGTCTCCTTCTCAGGCATATTTTTAATCATCCAGTTAATTCCGCCTATGACACCATTTTTCAAAACACCTATATTTTCTATCTCAATTTCGACAGTGTCTCCAACCTTGAGTTCACCAACACCCGGCGGTGTCCCTGTCGCAATTATGTCCCCGCGTTCAAGCGTCATGACTCCTGAAATGAATTCTATTAACCGCGGAACACCGAAAATTAGATTGGCAGTACTTGACTCCTGTCTTAATTTGCCATTTACCCGGGTTCTGATACAAAGATTGCTGATATCCAGAGCGGGGTCAGATATAAAAGGACCTACGGGAGCAAAGGTATCAAAACTCTTGGACCTTGTCCACTGGGCATCCTCTTTCTGCATGTCCCTTGCAGTCACATCATTGAAACACGAATATCCCATTATTATGCTTCCGGCATCGGCTGCCCGTACGTTCTTGCATCGTGTGCCGATTATTACTGCAAGTTCTGCCTCATAATCAAGCCGTTTAATATTTTCCGGATAAACTATATTTTCCAAATGACCTATTACCGCGGATGGTGGTTTTAAGAATAACAGGGGAGTTTTGGGAAGGGGCATTTTTAATTCCTTTGCGTGGTCTTTATAGTTGAGGCCCACGTAGATTATCTTGCTAGGCTGGACAGGGGGGAGTAACTGGAGTTCTGAGAGTACGAACGTATCGCTATAGAACCCCCTGTCGACAATGACGCGTTCTCCTTTTATATCGCCGTAAAAAACCTCATTCTCGAATTTGAACCTTCCAATCATACACTTTTTTCCTCCATCGTTTTTCCTCTCGGGCAGGTATTCATTTTCCGCTGGGCAGACATGAATATCCGGACATATTAATTTTTTGATTGGTCTTGATATAAAATATTTTAATCGAAACCTTTATACATCATCAGCATAATTATGATGACATCATGGTATGTTTGTTATCGTACGGAGGGATAAATGAAATGAAGATTGTTCATGTACAGTCGGTACTGCCGCAGGAAGATGTCACCGCGCTGAAGGAAAAAACCGGAGAGTCTTCTATCAAAGAAGCAATTTCAAAAGCAGTGTATCACTATTTGAAATATGGTGTTAAAGAATAACATGAACAAAATTCCCAGGTATTTTTCATCTGTTAAGATAAAAAACCAGCAGACAGAAGATTTGGATGTCTCACTTGGTTTCGAGAAAAACGGGGCGATGAGATTGTGTTTCCAGGACACTGCGGAACTGGGACAGGATTCACATTATATTAATGAAACCGCTTATCCCAACAGCGGTTTAATGGTATATGGGAAATACTCGATGTGGCTTTCCATGTTTGCAAGACATGTGAAGCAATCTTTTGAAGATGATGAAATAGAATAACAAGCCATACGTTGGGGGGATTGGTCATCCCCTCACACCTCAATTTTTTACAAAAAGATTTTATGGATTAACCTGCTATTATGATTTATGGCAACAATAGCGATATTGATAGGTTCCGAATCGGACAGGGGGATTGCAGAACGTTCTGCAAAAGTGCTGGAAACTGCAGGAGTTGATTTTGAGATACGTGTCCTGTCTGCGCACAGGAACCCGGTGGAGCTTGAAGATTATATTAAAAAAAGCGATGCCGGGATTTTCATAGCAATAGCGGGATTGGCTGCAGCCCTCCCGGGCGTAGTTGCCTCCCGGACAAAAAAGCCTGTCATCGGCGTACCTGTGAGTTCAAAGCTCGGAGGAATGGATGCCCTCTTATCCATCGTCCAGATGCCAAAGGGTGTGCCGGTTGCATGCGTGGGAATCGATAACGGTGAAAATGCCGCATACCTTGCCCTCAGGATACTCGGGAAAATGGGCTAAATTTGTCCCACAGCCTTCAATTGCGTTACCTTTATGTAATATGAACTGAATAAAGGGGAAGTCTGAATCATCTTTTTATGGTTCAACAAAACCGTAGCAAGCATCCGCTTGCGGCGTATGGTTTAAAACCGAACGCATTCTTGCGTGAGTCGGACCTTAATTGGTCTTACGGAGGGAACAAATGAAAAATAATTACAAAACAAACCCACAAATATTAGACCTTATATCAGGTCTCAAAAAACAGTCACGGGAAAAGGAAGTGCCTCTCTGGCGGGATATTGCAAGGAGGCTTGAGGCCCCGACAAGGAATTATCCGGAAGTCAATATCAGCAGGATAAACAGGCACACCAAAGAAAAAGATTTGATACTTGTCCCGGGAAAAGTGCTTGGCGCAGGTGAATTGAACCACAAGTTAACAGTGGCGGCAATGAGCTTTTCCGGAAGCGCAAAGAACAAAATAACCGCGGCTGGAGGTTCCTGTCTCACCATAGAAGAGCTCATGAGCAAGAACCCGGAAGGCTCCAGGGTAAGGATAATAGGGTGATAACATGGCAATAATAGATGCAAGCAATCTTATTCTGGGAAGAATGGCAAGTACAGTCGCGCAGCGATTGTTAAATGGTGAAGAAATTAATATCGTCAATGCAGAAAAAACAATCATTTCCGGCAGGAAAGATACTACATTAGACCGTTACAAACGGTATGTTTCCAGAGGTTCACGGGAGTTCGGGCCCCGTTTCCCGAGGCGTCCCGACCAGATAGTAGCAAGGACTATCCGCGGCATGATACCTCACACAAAGATGTCAGGAAGGGAAGCATATAACAGGCTGAGAGTTTATGTTGGCGTTCCGCCCGAATTGAGTAAAGAACAGGCAGGTACACTCGAAGAAGCAAGTATCATGCGCCTGAGCACTGCTAATTATATGGTGCTTGGCGAATTGAGCAAGAGATTAGGGTCAAAATATTAGGAGTTTTGCATGAAAATCGTTAATTCATCAGGAAAAAGAAAAACCGCAATCGCCCGTGCAACAATACGGGAAGGAAAAGGACGCATACGGGTTAATAAGAAACCCATTGAAATCGTAGAACCTGAATTGATCAGGCTTAAAATGTCAGAACCGCTTGACTTTGCAGGCAATGTTATTCCGACCGTGGATATCGATGTGGATGTACACGGAGGCGGCATCTTCGGCCAGGCAGGAGCTGTGCGAACGGCTATTGCCAGAGGTCTTGTAGAATGGACAAACGATATGGCCCTTCGTGACGCAATGGCACAGTATGACAGAAGTCTGCTCGTAAATGACACGCGCTACATGCTGCCCAAGAAATTCGGCGGCCGCGGCGCAAGAAAGAGAAGACAGAAATCATACAGGTGAAACATGATACCGGTACGATGCTTTTCATGCGGTAAAGTCGTCTCAAGCGTATGGGATGAATTCAAAAAACGAAGCGAAACTGAAGACGCAGGTAAAGTACTCGACGATCTCGGAATCGAACGATACTGCTGCAGGCGAATGCTGCTGACTCATGTAGAGTTGGTGGACCTGCTTGCACCGTACCAGTGAGGAGGGGTTGTAGGGTAGCCTGGTCCATCCTATGGCGTTCGGGACGCCGTGACTTGAGTTCAAATCTCAACAACCCCATTTTCTATAGGATCGGCAAAATGAATAGAACATGAACCACTCTCAGAGGGACTCTGGGAAAAATACTTCGTATTTAAATACGAGGAATATATAAAAAGTGTATTTATTAAACTTTCAGGTATTTGTTTTGAGGTGACGTAGGTGAGTGAAACTAAATTAACACGATATGAGCGCGCCAGGATTATCGGCGCAAGGGCGCTCCAGATTTCACTGGGTGCTCCGGTATTGATAGATATAGGAAGGGGCGAACCCATCGATATTGCAATGATGGAGTTGGAACAGGGTGTAATCCCCATTACAGTGAAAAGAACAGTAAAAACATTGAGAAAAGCAGCTTAAGGCGTGATTAAAATGGATAATGTCATTGATATCAAACAGGATGTAAAACAGGATACAGGTTATGAATCTATTATTCCCCAGGATGAGTATCTCACCGCGGGAATTCATATAGGAACACAGCAAAAGACAAAAGAAATGATGCGGTTTGTATATCGCGTGAGAACGGACGGCTTATATGTCCTCGATATACAGGCGACAGACCAGCGGATACGGCTTGCAGCTAAATTGCTTGCAAAATACGACCCGCAAAAAATACTGGTAGTTTCGGCAAGGCAATATGGTCATTATCCTTCCGAGATGTTCGCAAAAGTGATAGGAGCAAGAGCGGTAACGGGCAGGTTCATTCCCGGAACTATGACAAACCCGAAGTTGCATTTATTCATAGAACCCGACATCCTTGTAGTAACAGACCCTTCAGGAGATTTACAGGCAGTGAATGAAGCGGTTAATATCGGTATACCGGTCATCGGCCTTTGCGATACCAACAATTCGACCACCAATGTTGATTTTGTCATCCCTACAAATAACAAGGGAAGAAAAGCCCTTGCATTGATATACTGGCTCATGGCAAAAAAGACGCTTGAGGAAAGAGGAGATACAATAACCTATACGGTAGCTGATTTCGAAGCTGAATTATAAACGAATATGAGAGCACCCGCTGTCTCGGGGCAGTTCTACCCGCGCAATAAAAACGACCTGAACCGGGAAATCAGCAGGTGCTTTGAAGGCGTTCCGCCGGGCGAAAGACCCGTTCTTGGGGCTGTGGTGCCCCATGCCGGTTATATCTATTCCGGAAATACAGCAGCTTTCGTATATTCATCATTGCCCAAAGCCGATACTTTCGTACTTATCGGGCCTAATCATACCGGATACGGCTCGCCTGTATCGGTTTCCGGTGAATCCTGGAGTACGCCGCTCGGCGAGGTTGGCTCTGATGCTGAATTTATCAAAGGGCTTCCGAAAAGGATAATCGACCTTGATGAGACAGCCCATAAATACGAGCATTCCATAGAAGTGCAGCTTCCTTTTTTGCAGCACAGGTTCCGGGATTTCAATATTGTCCCAATCTGCATGGGAATGCAGGACGAAGAGACAGCACTGGATGTGGGGATGGAACTTGCCGAGGCGGTTCTGAAGGTCAAAAAGAAAGTCGTGATAATAGCATCAAGCGATTTTACCCATTATAAACCTGATAAAGTTGCGCGGGAGAATGATGCGTATTATATAAGCTCAATCCTTGAATTCGATATCCCTGAATTTTACCGCAAGTTATACGAGCGCAACGCCAGCGTCTGTGGTTATGGCCCGATCGCTGCGATGCTTACGGCAACGAAAAAGCTCGGCGCGAAAAAAGCCAGTTTGCTCAAATACAGCACGAGCGGCGATACAACGGGGGATTTAGCTGCTGTTGTGGGTTATGCGGGGATTGTTGTGGAATAAAGTTCACTTTTCATCACCGTATTGATGCCAATAAGCCAGTCATTGCTTTAACAAAAAGAACCCCGGAGACGATGATTATTACTAACGAAGTTAAAAAAAGCAATAATATTAATATGTTGTTATAATTAAATATAAGGTCCGGCATGCCCCACGTATTAATGGGGTTTATCAAAGCTCTTCTAAGATTAATCGAAAATACCATACCCACAACAAATAATAGGAAAGATTTAAATAAATATTCGCCACTTTTTATAATACTTTCTTTTTTAGGACTTTCCAAAGCATCGGCATAAGTAAAAGTCAACCCTGTTATAGCAACCAGAAATAATGCCCCTCTTTCCCCAATATTAATAATCTTATCAAAGTCGGGTGAAGGTGAAAGTATCATTAAGAATATATTCAATATAGCAAGTAATATGAAAGTATTCATCGTCCAGGAAAAAAAACGTTGAGATAGTTTACTTAACTCTCTTTTAAATTCTACGGTCGCTGGATGCTTTACAAGATATCCTTTAAACTTACTCAAATTTAGGTATATCTCTTTAATTCTTTCAGTAATAGACGACATGTATCAACACCTATCCCCGCATGCAATGAAGGTATATTAAAGTGCTGGCCTCGTATGAATGCAGTGGAGAGAGCGTTGCACCTTCAATGCGGCTGAATACCGATGATAAAATTACCTGCTCTCCTTTAGGTAATAAGATAGCTTTTCCGCTATAGTAGCATTCATAAGGTAATCATCAACCGAAGCAAGTATCGTGCCGACCTTATCCCCTTCGAACATTACTGTAACAGAACCCCCATCGACGATGGTTTTCATCCCTGAAACATTATCAGGCGCCAGTGATTGGGCTATGATATTGACAAGTTCATCAGCTTTTTCGCTTTTCAAGGTCAATTTTCCTTTGATTCTCATCATGCTTTTGCCTTCAACTGCTTTTCGATGATTGTATCTGCAATATCGATGAACTTCATCGCAGTCCCTTTTGGAATTGTGGCGCCCGAAGCTATGTCATGACCTCCGCCCATACCTCCCACGGATTCCGATGCTTCACGCATCGCTGCCGCAAGGTCAAGCCCCGCAGCCACCAGTTTTCTTGTTCCCCGGGCAGAAATTTTAATCTTTCCCTCAACCTCGTTGAGCGTAATAAAAGGCTTATCCGGGTAAAGATAACGGGTCATAGTGCCGGCGATTATTCCTGTTCCGCTTGAATCGTCAAGAAGCACGTACCTGAAATTCCGCGCCGATTTGATTTGCGCCTGCGCTTTCTTTATTGTATTGACAAGGTTTTTTTGGTTTTCGCGGGTAATCGTCCTGGCTTCATCGGCTGCTGAAGAATCCCGCATGCAAAGTGAAAGTGCCAGACCCGCTTTCTCATCTTTCCCGCAGGCGTTCATGATATTCACAAAATCATATGCATTGGGCACAACTTCATTGTTCAGGGTGTAACAATCGCCGATTAGTGAATCGATAGCAGGAACATTGCCCTGCTTTGCGAGCTTAAGTACAATAGCCGAGGAGAGCTTAATCAATTGTTCTTCAGGAAGTTCAGCCAAGCGGCCTTTTACTCCCAGTTTATCAAGGAATTCCCTTATTTTTTCCCTGTCGCCTGTAATATCAAGATATGGCTCAAAGCCGTATTCCAGTAATTCCTCGACCGGGTCGTCGCCCATCCTGAGCCCTTTCCTGACAGTCACGGCCTTTTTTTCGATAGCTTCGTCAAGTATGAATTTATTCCAGCCTTTCATTGGCTGCTTATCCCCGATTGCCCCTGCAAGCGCAAGCCCGGCAAGGTCTGTGTTCTCACCCATTTTCCGCGCCACCATATATGCTCCGCAGGCAGCGCAAAGTTCGGACGAACCATCAATTCCTGCAAGGTGGGGATTAAAGTGGACGTGGTCCAGATTCCCGGTGGGTTTGTGATGGTCGATAATGATGGCTTTTTTTATCTTTTCCGAAAGTTCAACCTGCCCGCTTCCCATGTCGCACAGGATGACAGCGCTGTCGGATGTTTTTTCTATTAATTCGATTGTCGACTGGTCAAACTGGCTCACAATAGTGGCCTGGAAGATTATCCCGCTCCGGTGTAATGCATTGCACATGATACCGGCAGCGGTTAATCCGTCTGCATCGTTATGGGATATCAGCCTGACAGTCTTATTTTCAAGTATAGCGTCTGCTGCCCGCTTACTTAACTCCTCAAGCTCAACAAAGCTTTCCTTACCATCATTCATCGAGATTTTATCTTGAAATCAGCATCTCAGCTTTCTGGATGGAATAACTCCATTCTGCCGGAAGCACGCCTTCACGGTGATAATATTTCTGGAGTCTTCTGATCTTAGATTCCATGTTATTAAGAGCCCGCTTGTTGTGGACATCCTTGGGGTTCCTGTCTATGTGTTTTTTAAGTTCAAGGACATTTATTATTAAGTTATGAATATCCTCGGGTACCTTGGGAGCCATATTTTTTTCCTTAATGACAGCCCCGATCTTTTTCCCGGTTACAAGACCGGCATCAGGAACGCCGTGACGGTCCCTCAAAGTCATGCCTATCTCACTTCCGCTTTTTCCCTGCGATGCAAGCTGCCCAATTAAAGTTTCAATCTCTTCCTTATTTGAATTTGACCACTTTGGCGGCTCGGTTCTGACTGGTCTTTTGGAACCTGCCTTTCCTTTTCTCCGTGTATGCATTTTTGCCATTTAATTTTCTCCGATTAACATTATTTCATTGTTTATAATAGCGAAGGCAATCCATAATGGAGATAGTATATTAAATAATTTCCTATTACCTTTTATCACTATCATTTATCACCAAAATGATTATGCTTGCCGTAAACAATATCCATAGCAAGCCATGAATAAAAACCTAAACAGGATATCCGGAAAAGTATGGAAATTCGGCGATAATATCGATACCGATGTCATTATTCCGGGAAAATATCTTCGTACCACAGATATGAATGTATTCGCATCCCATGTTCTGGAAGGGATAGACCCAGAGTTCCCGAAAAAAGTAAAAAAAGGCGATATCATCGTGGCAGGAAAAAACTTCGGATGCGGCTCTTCCCGCGAGCAGGCGCCCCTTGCTTTGAAACATGCAGGCATAGCGTGTATCGTGGCAGAATCATTTGCCAGGATTTTTTTCAGGAACGCCATTAATGTGGGTCTTCCCATCATTGAAGCAAAAATCGACTGCAGCGAAGGAGATATCATCGAAATCGACCTCGGGAACGGAATTGTGAAACATAAAGATAAGACATTTTCAGCCACAAAGCTTCCGGATTTCCTCCGTGAGATACTCGCAGACGGCGGGCTTGTTGAACACCGCAAAAAGGTGAGTTCGTGATATTCCCCCCTGATTATAAAAGCGTGGGTGTGACAAGAAGCGACCCAACCGGGCGCCTCGGCTGCCCCATCTATTTTACCACGGAATACCTGATAGCAGACCTGCCTTCCGGCTTTTCAATCTATAAAGTAAAAAGCGAAGGCGAGGGGCTTATGAAAAAACTTGTTTCACTTGAACTGCTGGCGAAAGGGGACCAGATAAAAAAATTCGGTGAAAAACTCGATTCCCATGACAGGACGCGTCTCATCGAATCTGCAATTTCGCTTGCCCGGGGGAACGTGAACACTGTTATTTTTGAAGGTATGGACAGGCATATCACTTTTGTGCAGGACCCAAGTCTCCATGAGGTTATGGAGATTGAGATTATAGATATTGCCCCGCCAGAACCGCCGTGGCTTTCTTTCGCAGTAGAGAGGCTTGTCAAAAGCGGGATACTGGGTGAGCTGAATATCAGGTTCACTACAAAACTCATAGACCTTCGCAAGTTTGAAGGGGTAAAAATAGTTTTTCCATGCCATGCTTCGGAACTTAAGGGAAAATACCTTGATACCGATATCGAAATTGAGAACGATTCCACGCTTGTCGGATGCGATATCTCAAAACAGATATTTGAACTGCGGTTTCCAAATCTCACATACAAGCACATCAATATGTGTCCCCTTAAAGCAGAGCTTTACATGCCCACAAAACCGTTTATCACGCGATGCTGCCAGAGCAAGAAATCAGGAATGGTGAACATAAACGGCATTGACGGCGCAGTTGTGCACTGGGGCGCATCGGAGTACGATATCGTGGATGCGATAAGGATGCTGGTAAAGGTTATAAATGGGAATCGCATAGATAATAATCAAAAGACTGAGAAAGGAGGATAATGAAAAAATGAGAAAACAAGGGATAGTTTTTGGAGACGGTTTTTCTTTATATCTGGTTTCAGCTATAATAATAGCAATCTTAATTGTACTTTTTATAATAATTCCGAAATTCACACATTCGATGGATACCCTGGTCAGTAAAATAACCATGCCAATACCCTGAAAACCAGAACATCGATCAATGAAAATCGCAATCGTTCCCGGTGACGGGATTGGAAGGGAGGTTATCCCGGCAGCTCTTACCGTACTCGATGTTTTCGGGCTCGATATCGAAAAAGTTCCTCTTGATATTGGTTATGGCAAGTGGGAACGCACGGGGAGCGCAATAACGGATGAGGATATTGTAACCATCAAGGAATGCGACTGCGTGCTTTTCGGGGCAATCACCACGCCGCCGGACCCGAATTATAAAAGTGTGCTTGTGCGCCTCAGGAAAGAACTTGATTTATATGCCAACATACGACCATTTGCGCCCCTGAAAACCGTCAAACTGCCCTGCGCCGGGAAATTCGATTTTGTAATTGTAAGGGAAAATACAGAAGGCATGTACTCCGGGATTGAGGAACTGCATGAAGACGCGGCATATACAACACGGGTTATTACCAGGAAGGGCTGCGAGAGAATAGCACAGCGCGCATGCTCACTCGCAAAGGAAAGAAAAAAGTCAATTACCATAGTGCATAAAGCGAATGTGTTGAAATCGGATTATTTTTTCCGCGACATTGCAGTTGCTGTTGCAAAGAAAAACGGAATATCTTATAATGAAATGCTGGTTGATGCAATGGCGTATGATTTAATTCTGCGCCCGCAAAAATATGATGTGATAGTGACAACGAACCTCTTCGGCGATATCCTGAGCGACGAGGCAGCAGCCATAGCAGGCGGGCTTGGCCTTTGCCCGAGCGCCAATATCGGTGACCGCTATGCGCTTTTTGAACCAATACACGGAAGCGCACCGGATATTGCAGGAAAAGGAATTGCCAACCCGATTGCAGCCATCCTGAGTGTCAGGATGATGCTTGAATGGATGGGAAGAGTAAAGGAAGCAGAATCAATAAGCAGGGCTGTGGACGATGCCCTTGCGCAGGGGATAATAACACCTGACCTCGGGGGTTCTTATTCAACCGCTGATGTATCGAATGCCATAGCAGAATCGGCTGGCAGACTTATAGGAAAGCAATAATACTAAAAATGATGTTTGGAGAAATTCGCTTAAAACCACGTTAACTATAAATGTACATTCTTCATAAAAGGTTTGATAGAAACTGCAAAGTGATGAACTCAAGACTGGCAGCTATGAACAAAACGGAAAAATTTACGAGTGGTATCAATCGAGCATTCCTATCCGGTGGAATCAACGGAGGATAAGGAGTGAGCGGCGATAAAAGCTTAAAACCGGGGTTTGCTGGTTTCGGAGGATTAATAGCGTTCAGCTTGGGACTTGCAGCAATTGCCTGGATTCTGGATTCAATTTTAGATTCAATTATATTCAATGAAGGGACTCTTATCGGGCAACTACTATCCCCAACTGCCCATGAAATCGGGATCCGTGTTTTATTCGGGTCCGTTCTAATTGTCTTCGGTATCTATACCCAGTTTAACATGGGCAGGCGCAAGCAGGCGGAGGAGTCGCTGAAAGGAGCTTTTGTAAAGGCTGTGGAGGAGAAAAACAGATCCGAGGCGATCATTGCGGCGCTGGGTGATGGTCTTATCATTCAGGATACGGATTATAAGATAATATATCAGAATACTGTTCAGAACGAATTATTCGGGAACCGCATTGGAGAGTACTGTTACAAAGCCTATGAAGGCAGGGATACTATCTGTGAGTGGTGTCCCGTAGAAAAAACTTTCAGGGATGGAAAGATTCACAGGACAGAGAGAGCGGTTAATACCGGGAATGGCATATCGTATTATGAACTTATCTCATCTCCTTTAAGGGATTCTGAAGGGAAAATCATAGCGGGAGTAAAGGTTGTCAGAAATATTACAGGGCTCAAGCGGACAGAGCAGGAATTACGTGAAAGTGAGCGTTTCCTTGCTGACGTCTTCGCAAGTATCCAGGACGGTATAGGCATAATCGACAAAGATATGAATATTCTCCGGGTAAATCCAACCGCAGAAAAGTGGTACCCGCATACTAAATCCTTCGTCGGCAGGAAATGTTATGAAGCCTATCACGGGCGAAGTGAAAGATGCAAAATCTGCCCTGCATGGGAAACACTCAGAACGGGCGAATCTGCTCATGAGATTGTTTCTAAACACGGACCGGATGGAAAAGAAATCGGATGGCTTGAAATCTACAGTTACCCCCTGACTGATACGACAACCGGAGAGATGAACGGGATAATTGAATACGTACGTGATATCACCGGACGAAAGCGTATGGAAGAGGATTTGAGACAATCCGAAGAAAAATACCGGATGCTGGTTGAGAATATCCAGGAAGGCGTATTTATTATCCAGGATGCTAAATTCCAATATGGCAATGAAGCTTTTGCCAGAACGGCTGGCTACCAGGCGGGGGAAATTATCGGCATGAATTTCAGGGATTTTGTAGCGCCTGAGGATCTGGAGATGGTAACAGACCGTTATTCTCGAAGGCAGGCAGGAGAGAATGTCCCTGCGGAATACGAATTCCATATGGTGCGTAAGGACGGGACAAAAATCGTTGTCAATATGAATGTGGGCCTTGTAACTTATCGCGGAAGGGTTTCAAGTATGGGGATTCTGAAGGATATCACTGAGAGTAAGAGAATTGAGAAAGCCCTGCGGGAATCTGAAGAAAAGTATCGTGTTTTGTTTGAAGCGGCTCCGATGGGGATTGGAATCTCAGACCTTAAAGGTAATATGCTGGACTGCAACCAGAGTATGCAGGATATGACCGGTTTCACTCTGGAAGAATTAAAGTCCAATGGTATCGGTGCTGCCTATGTTGATTCGGATGAGCGCAAGATTTTACATAAAACCTTGCTAGAAACTGGCAGTGTGCGTAATTGGGAGATTAGACTGAAGCATAAGGATGGAACGATTTATTATGCGCTGCTGAATGTAGACGTGCTGGAACTCAAGGGGAATAAAGTACTCCTTGCCACTGCACGTGATATAACCGAGCGCAAGCAAGCTGAGGAGAAAATCTATGCAGCAAAAACCCTGCTTGATAAGACATTTTCAAGTCTTAATGAAGTTGTTCTCGTGGTTGATCCGTCGACACGCACAATAATTGACTGCAATCCGGCTGTTGAGCGCGTTTTTGGATATTCGAAAGACGAAGTGATCGGAAAGAATACAGGTTTTCTCCATGTTAACCGCACCATGGATGAGGAGTTTGGAAAATGGCTCATTCCTGTTCTTGATAAAAGCGGCATGTTCAATACAGAATACATGATGAAGCGAAAGGATGGAAGCATATTCTTTACGGAAAATACTGTTACCCAGGCAGTAGACGAGAAAGGTCAAAGGATATACATAGTCAGCGTTGTGCGCGACATTACCGAACGCAAGCAAACCGAGGAAGCGCTCAGAAAGAGCATGTCGATGTTAAGAAAAGCGCAGGAAATCGGACAGATGGGTAGCTGGGAATGGGACATGGCAACCAACGAGCTGACATGGTCTGATGAGATCTATAAGCTATATGGTCTTGATAGAGCAAGGGATCGTCCGAATTACGATACGATCATCAAAACACTCACACCGGAATCCAGGGACAGGTTCATTAAAACCATGGAGGACACCTTAAAACACGGAAAGACCTTTGATGGAGAATATGCATTATCCCGTCCGGATGGCTCCAGAAGATATACTCATACACGGGGGGAAGTGATCCGGGACAAAGATGGTAATCCTGTCAGGATGCTGGGTATAGTTCAGGATATCACGGAGCGTAAACAGGTTGAGAAGGAAAAGGAAAGACTCTTTAAAGCAATTGACAGCAGCACCGACGGAATCACGATTGCAGATGAAAAAGACCGTTATATCTACGTAAATGCAGCTTATGCCAGGGCCTTTGGCTACACTCAGGAGGAGCTTGTTGGAAATACCTGGCGGAAAATCACGCCTCCTCTGCTGATAGCCCCAACTGAAAAGGGATTATCCGGCACCATGCACAACAGGGATGTCGGCGTATTCAACGGAGAGGTTCCCGGGCTTCGGAAAGACGGCACTGAAATCCCTACGGAAGTCAGGGGCACGGCTCTCTGGGACGAGAACGGCAATTATACGGGACATATTTGCATCGTGAGAGATATCACTGAGCGCAAAAAGGTGGAAGAGAAGCTGAGACTTTTATCCGAGGCTGTGGGAGAAGCCCCCGATGGAGTCCAGATAGTTGACCTGAATGGTTTTATTATCTATTCGAACAGGGCAGTAGAAGATATTTACGGCTTTTCTCCTGATGAATTAACGGGAAAACATGTTAACGAAATGAATGCCGACCCTGAATTTGCAGTCCGGGAAATACTTCCGAATATAAAAACAAAAGGGAGATGGATAGGGGAACTCATTGCAAAGAAAAAGAACGGCCAGGAATTCCCCATTTGGCTTACTACATCCATGGTCAAAAACAGCAATGAAGAACCGATAGCCATGGTAGGGGTCATCAGGGATATGACCGAGCGCAAGCGCGCAGAAGAAAAAATCCGCAATTACACAAGAGATCTTGAGGAATCTAATCGCATGAAGGAACTTTTCGCGGATATCATGCATCATGACCTTTTGAATCCACTCAATACCGCTAACGGTTTTATTGAACTTCTTAAGGAAGATGAGACAATATCCAGGAAAAAAGCCTATCTTGAAACCATTGAAAGAAGTCTTGTAAAAGGAATGGAACTCATAGACAGCGCCATGAAATTTTCAAACTTTGAGAGTTTAAAGAATATTGAACTGGAAGAGATGGACTTAAAAAAGATTATCGAAGAAGTCATTGAAGCTCTCACCCCGCTTGCGGATAATGCGGGAATGGAAATTGTGAACCGCATAACTTTGAAAACGCCTGTGAGAGCCAATAAAATAATCGAAGAGGTCTTTTCAAACCTCATATCCAATGCTATAAAATATGCATCATCCGGCAAGAGAATAATTATAGAAAGCGAGAATCAGGGAGAAAGCCTGCAGGTCAGGGTAATTGATTTCGGGGAGGGTATAAAGGAAAGCGATAAGACCATGATTTTTGAAAGATTCAGACGGGGAGGAAAAACTGGCGTTAAAGGTTCAGGTCTCGGCCTTGCCATTGCCGGGAAGATTATGGAATTGCATAACGGCAGGATATGGGTTGAAGATAATCCCGATGGCGGCTCTGTCTTTATTGTGGAGATTCCGGGGAATCGATAGTTGATAACCTTGTTTGGTTATTAACTGATTAATTTCATCAATACAAAAGCCAGCGTTCCGGCAAGGAGCGGGGATACGACCCATGCAACCATAATTTTTTTGACGACTTCGCCCTTCATCATACGCATTCCGCTGTTTGCGCATCCGATGCCGATAACTCCGGCTGCTACAATCTCGCCAAGCGATACCGGAACACCGAGGATGGAAGCTATATGGACAAGCCCAGCGGAAATGAATTCCACGAAGGTGGCGCGGATTACACAAAGTTCGGTAATTTCGTTCCCTACAGTGTCCAGTATCCTGCCGCCCAGGAGAAGCGCCCCAAAGCCGATAGCAAGACCGCCGAAAATCGCTCCATAGAGTGTTGAGATCTGGCCTGCGCCCACAAATGGCCCAACTGCATTGGCTGCATTGTTTGCCCCGGCGGAATATGCCACATAACAGCCTGAAAAAGTAAGGAGAACGTTCAGGAGTTTCCGTATGGACGCTTCCGAATCGCCGCGGTCAGCAAGCCAGATAAGTATGTCAGTGTAAAAGTATTTTCCCATAATATACGCAAGCAGCCATGCAATGATTGGCGTTATTATCCACCAGCTAACAATATACGCAAGAAGAGAGACATTCAATTTCGATGCCCCGTAGAAAAACCCGATTCCCACAACCGCGCCGACTGCGGCCTGGCTTGTTGATATGGGTATGCGCAGCACGTTTGCAAGGAAAACAGTTATCCCTGCGGCGCCGACCGCCACAATAGCCCCTTCCATTACGATTGTTCCCGATGGAAGAATCCCATTCCCGAGCGTCTTTATTACCTCGCCTCCGCTGAATACCGCCCCGAGAAGGGAGAATACCCCGATTAGCAATACGGCCTGGTATTTTGTGCGGACCTTTGCGCCGTAAGCAGCGCCCATAGAAGCAGCCGCATTATTGCCGCCGATATTCAATCCCATGAAAAGGGCAACTGCAATTGCGGCGATTATAGTAAATGTGGGTATCATAATAAATATCTCAAACCGGGCTGGCTATGATATGGAGATAATAGAACGTAATGGTTGCGGCAATAATTGACACAATTATGACATAATTACGAAACAAGCCGCGAAATGAGTTTGTGTCCTTCCTCAGTCTTAAATATGGGAGGATTCCAGTCCTGTATTATTTTTGCCCTCTGTGTTTTAACCTCGATTTTCCGAAGCGGGTCGTATCCTGTTTTATCATGCATTTCCCTGTAAACAAGAATACCGCATCTCTGCCATGCCGGCGTCTCAGCAAGGTTGGTGCCATGCCTGAAAACAAGTTCGTGGATTGAGTTTGCTTTCATGTTCTTAAGCTGCGATGCGGCTTCATTCTCGTCTAACCCGGAATTTCGGAGTGTATAAAATCCGTAAGAACTTATATGATTCCTCCAGGTTTCGGATTGCCTCCATAAAAGATAGCTGTAAATATCCTCTTTTCCAAGTGGAATGACGCGTGAATCGAATGATACTGGTTTTTCAAGCTTCAAGTTGATAGTAAGCGCTGAAGAAATGAAAGCCGGTATTATGGAGTCGATTTTCTCTATACTGTTATTATATGGGATTTCCTTGAAAAATAATGAAATCTCGTCTGAAAATGTGAAAGCAAACAACGGATTCAAACCGCTTTCCCTGAAAAAAGATTCGATGGAATCCGCCATTGCATGGGCAAACCTTTCGTCGTATGGT